>NZ_JBEHZD010000437.1:0-6952 GCF_040240285.1 Streptomyces sp. HSW2009
GGGCGGGGGCCCGGCCCCCGCGCGGGGCCCCCCGGGGGCCGCCCCCGGGGGGGCGGGCGGGGCGCCCGCCCCCCCCCCCCCCGCCCCCCCCCCCGCCGCCCGACCGGTTGCGGACGGTCGTGGAGCGGCGCCGCAACGCGGTGTGGGAGCGGCTCGGCACGGTGAGCGAGGCGACGGGCGAATCGGCGGACGAGACCTACCGCCGGCTTTCGCGCGAGGTGATCGAGGTCGAACGGGAGGTGTTCGTACGGCTGCGGGACGAGCGGCGCATCGACGACGAGATGCTCCGGACGCTGCTGCGCCGGCTGGACCTGGAGGAGGCCGCCGCGTACCGGGAGGGCGAGGGGTAGCGGCGGATGCGGCGGCGAGGGGCGGGCCAGGGGGCCGTGGGTCAGGGGGTGGCCGGGCCGGTGATGACCGCGGTTACCGTACTGCCCGGCGGGAAAGTGTCCTCTTCGGCCAGGGTCGTGAGGCCGTACAGCAGCTTGGCCACGTAGACGCGGTCGAGGGCGAGCCCGTGGCGGTGCGCGAAGTCGTCGGCGAACGCGGTCAGCTCCGGCGTCGTACGGGCGTAGCCGCCGCAGTGGAAGCGGTCGGTCAGCTCCCAGTCGCCGGTGCGCGCGCCGAACGCCGCGGTCTGGAGCGCGGTCACCTCGGCGGTCAGGAAGTCGCCGCGGAGCACCGGGAAGCCGCGGGCGCGGGGCCGCGGCCCGGGGCCGGGGGCGAGTCCGGCGGCGAGGCCGGCCAGCGTGCCGCCGGTGCCGCACGCGACGCCCACCACCTGCGGCCCGCCGGTGGTGGGGAGGTCGGCGCGCAGCTCCCGGCCGAGTTCCCGGCAGCCGAGTACGGCCAGCCGGTTGCTGCCGCCCTCGGGTATGACGTAGCAGTCGCCGAACCGGGCGTGCAGGGTGTCGAGCAGCGGGGGGTCGGTCTTGCGCCGATAGTCGGAGCGGCTGACGAAGTGCAGCCGCATGCCGTCGGCCGCACATCGGGCCAGTACCGGGTTGAGCGGCTGACCTGCGAGTTCGTCACCGCGCACCACGCCGATGGTGGCGAGGCCGAGCAGCCGGCCGGCCGCGGCCGTGGCCCGTAGGTGGTTGGAGTACGCGCCGCCGAAGGTGAGCAGCGGACGCGGGCCCGACTCGGCGGCGGCCCGCAGGTTGAGCTCCAGCTTGCGCCACTTGTTGCCGGGCAGTTCGGGATGGATCAGGTCGTCCCGCTTGAGCAGCAGGCGTACGCCGCGCCGGGCGAACCGCTCGTCGTGGAGCTCCTGCAACGGGGACGGCAGGGCGGGGCGCAGGGCTGCGTGCAGGGGGGTGTGCGGGGTGGCGGCAAGCGTGGGTGGATCGGCGGGGTGGCCGGGTGTGTGGCCGGGGGCGTGGTCCGTGCGGGGGCCGGGTGCGGGGCTGGGGCTGCTGTGGGGAGTGGGGGCGTTGCTGCTCACCGGGCCATTGTCGTCGGATGGCGTCCGTTGTCGCCTGTTGTCCCCTGTTGCTCGTCGTCCGCTGTCGTCCGCTGTTGTTGTCGTTCGTTGTCGTTCGTTGGGGGGTGGGTGGGGCACAGCTCCGCGGGCTGCGGGGCCGGTGGGGGTGGCGGTGCTGTGCCCGGTGCGCGGCTACTTCAGCCGGTCGCGGATGCGTTCCCGCATGCTGGTCATGGTGAAGCCCCTGGGGTCCACCTTGCCCGGCTGCCATTCCAGGTGGCCGATGACGGATCTCTCGGTCCAGCCGTGGTGGCGGCAGATGGCCGCGGCGGCGCGTTCGATGGCCGCGAGTTGCGCCGCGGGCCAGGGGTCTTCGCCGTCGCCGAGGTTTTCGCACTCGAAGCCGTAGAAGTAGCGGTTGCCGTCGGTGTTGGCCTCGTTGTCGGGCGGCAGGCCCTTTTCGGCGATCACCGCGCGTAGCACGTCGTCGTCGCCGAGCCCGGCGTGGTTGGCGCGGCCGTAGCCGACCAGGTGCACCGTGCCGTCCTTGGTGATCACGCCGTGGCAGAGCGGGCCCGGCAGGCTGGAGTGGCCGTCGCGGCACAGTTGCACCGTTTCCTCGGCCCCCGAGGTGACGGTGTGGTGGATCATGACGCCGTGCACCGGCCCCCAGGGCCCCTTGTGGTTGCGGTTGTGGTGTTCCCAGTCGCCGACTTCCTCGACCCGGACGCCTTCGGCGCGCAGTGCCTCGATGAAGTCCCGCGCGGACATGGGTGGGGACATGGCCGCCTCCGTTCCGTGCGTGGCGGTCGCCCGATCTGCGAACCGCCTCCTCTATGACCTGCTTGTACCGGAACGTTCGCTGTTGGACTAGCCGTTCGTATGACGTGCGAACCGATCCGGCCGCCGTGTAGTGGCCGCGGAGCGCCGTTCGGCGACGTTTGTGCAGCCAGTGGCGGACTCGACGGATTGGCGGAGTAGGGGGCGTGCGTAAGGGAGGCGCACGCCGGTGGGTAGGGGGCGTTCCGCAGTGCATGATGGCGCCAACGACCCACGGTGAACTGGGCGGTGGCCCGAGCGGTGACCCGCACAGTGAGCCGTGCGGCGTGGCGTACGGACCGCGGCGATGCCGTGGGCACAGAACGGCAGCACGGGGGAGCACGTGGACTATCAGGGAGTGTTGGACGAGGTGGCCGCGGCGGTGCGGTCGCAGGTCGGCAGCGGCCGGGTGGCGCAGTACATTCCGGCCCTGGCCACGATCGACGCCGGAGGGTTCGGCATGGCGGTCGCCGACGTCGACGGCGGTGTCTGTGGCGTGGGGGACTGGCAGGAGCCGTTCTCGGTCCAGTCCATATCCAAGACGTTCAGCCTGGCGCTGGTCCTCGCGCACGGCGGCGAGGCGATCTGGGAGCGGGTCGGCAGAGAGCCGTCCGGCAGTGCCTTCAACTCGCTGGTGCAGCTTGAGTACGAGAACGGCATACCGCGCAACCCGTTCATCAACGCCGGTGCGCTGGTCGTCACCGACCGGTTGCAGACCCTGACCGGCGACGCGAGCACCGTGCTCCTGGATTTCCTGCGCACCGAGAGCGGCAACCCCGATCTGGCCTTCGACCCGCTGGTGGCGCTGTCCGAAACCGAACACGGCGACCGCAACGCCGCCCTCGCGCACTTCATGGCGAGCTACGGCAATCTGGACAATCCCGTATCGACCGTCCTCCAGCACTACTTCTGGCAGTGCTCGGTCCGGATGAGCTGCCGCGACCTCGCGCTGGCCGGTGGCTTCCTGGCCCGGCACGGGCTGCGCGCCGACGGCACCCGGCTGCTGTCGCGCAGCGCCGCCAAGCAGGTCAACGCCGTCATGCTGACCTGCGGTACGTACGACGCGGCGGGCAACTTCGCCTACCGGGTCGGGCTGCCGGGCAAGAGCGGCGTCGGCGGCGGGATCTTCGCGGTCATCCCGGGCCGGTGCACGCTGTGCGTCTGGAGCCCGGGCCTGGACGCCCGCGGGAACTCGGTGGTGGGCGTCGCCGCGCTCGACCACTTCACCACGCTCACCGGCTGGTCCGTCTTCTGACGGCGGCGGGGGGGGCGCCCGGGGGCGGGGGGGGGGGGCCCGGGGGGGGGGGGGGGGGGCCGGGCGGCCCCCGGGGGGGGGCCCCCGCCCCCCGCCCCCCCCCCCCCCCCCCCCCCCCCCCCCCCCGGGGCCGGGCGCCCGCCGGGGGCGCCGGCCCGCCGGGGGGGGGGCCGGGCGGCACGGTGCGGCGACGTGGGACGCCGGGACGGCCCGGTGCGGCCTCCCGGCGCGAGCGCCCCGCGCTCCGCCCGCCCGTACCCCGGCGCCCGTGGGCGAACCGCAGGTCAGGGGGAGCTGATGACCTGGCCCGCGTACGAGAGGTTGCCGCCGAAGCCGAACAGCAGGGTGGGTGTGCCGGGCGGGATCTCGCCGCGCTCCACCAGCTTGGACAGGGCCAGCGGGATGCTCGCCGCCGAGGTGTTGCCGGAGTCGATCACGTCCCGGGCGACGACCGCGTTGACGGCGCCGAGCTTGCGCGCCACCGGCTCGATGATCCGCAGGTTCGCCTGGTGCAGCACCACGGCCCCGAGGTCGGCGGGCTCGATGCCGGCCCGCCGGCAGGTCTCCCTGGCCAGCGGCGGCAACTGGGTGGTGGCCCAGCGGTAGACGGCCTGGCCCTCCTGGGCGAAGCGGGTGGGGCTGCCCTCGATCCGGACGGCCTCGCTCATCTGCGGCATCGAGCCCCACAGGACCGGGCCGATGCCGGGCGTCTCGGAGGCCACCACGACCGCGGCGCCGGCCCCGTCCCCGACCAGTACGCAGGTCGAACGGTCGGTCCAGTCGGCGACCGAGGTGAACGCCTCGGCCCCGATGACCAGCGCCTTGGTCGCCGAACCGGCCCGTAGCGCGTGGTCGGCGGTGGCCAGTGCGTGGGTGAAGCCGGCGCAGACCACGTTGATGTCCATCAGGGCGGGCGAACCGAGGCCGAGTCGGGCGGCGACCCGGGCGGCGGTGTTCGGGCTGCGGCCCTCGGCGGTGCAGGTGGCCACCAGCACCAGGTCGATGTCGGAGGGCGCGAGGCCGCTCTGGGTCAGGGCCTTGGGCGCCGCGTGCGCCGCCATCTCGTCGACGGTCTCGTCGGCGGCCATGATGTGCCGGGTGCGGATGCCGACCCGGCTCCGAATCCACTCGTCGCTGGTGTCGACCAACGCCGCCAGGTCGTCATTGGTGAGCGCCCTGGAGGGCTGGTAGTGGCCGAGGGCCAGTACGCGCGACCCGGACATGCGACCGTGCCCCTTTCGCTGGAGAGTCCGCTGATTCCTCAGGTTCTTCCGGTACTGCCGGATTGTCTAGCTTTTCCGGCCCTTCCGGCTTCTCTGAGTTTCCCCCGGCTGGCGGCGGAATGCGGGGTACGGGCATGCTGCCGCCCCATTGGTGCGGTGGGTTCCAGTCTGCGGGGCGCACGTCGGCGCAAGGGTGTGTGATCCACCAATCTTCTGCGGCGAGAACTGGAGTCTTCGACACCCTGGGCGGTGGGGCGCGCCCTGTGGGCGTGGCACGCCGTTCGACCGGATGCCGTGTGACCGTCGCCGGAGCGTACGCCGGGGCGCGTGTCCGAGCTAGGGGGCGCTGTACGGGCGGTCCCGCTCGCCGCTCGGTGTGTCGGAGGCTGCCGCGCGGTGCGGCGTACCGCGCGTGGCCGGCGCCCGGGACGGGCCCGCCGGGGTGCCTGGCGTCGCGTCGGCGCGCTCGGCGGGTGGTCCGGTACGGGGTGGCTGGGCCGGTGGCGCGGCGCTGGTCGTGACGACGATGGTGCCGAAGCGCCCGGCCACGGCCGCGAGGGTGACCGCGACGGGGCCGAGCCGGGCGAGGCGCCGGTATAAGGGCATGGGAGGGTCTCTCGTCTCGCGCGGGATCTGGCCCGGCCGGCGACGGTGCCGTGGGGCTGAGGCGCGGGGTGCGAGCCGGGCCGGCACGGGGCCGTACGGGCGGCGCGGCGCTGCCTCGTACGTATGTTCCCGACCGCGGGTGGACACGCGACGTCCTCCCCATGGCCGGTGGTTAACGGTCAAGAGACGAACGCCCAGAACGCCGCCGGGGTGACCGCCGGCCACAGAACCCGCACGAGCCACGGGAACCCACGCGAACCGCAACCGCCTCGCGCGTCAGAGCCAGCCGCTGCGGCGGAACGCGCGGTGCAGCAGGCCGCAGAGGGTGACGAGGCCGACGAGGAGGACCGGGTAGCCGTAGGTCCAGCCGAGTTCCGGCATGTGGTCGAAGTTCATGCCGTACAGACCGCACAGCATGGTGGGCACGGCGATGATGGCGACCCAGGCGCTGATCTTGCGCAGCACCTCGTTCTGCGCGACGGTGAGCTGCGCCAGGCTGGCCTGGAGGATCGAATTGAGCAGCTCGTCGAACGAGCTGACCTGCTCCGACACGCGCGCCAGCCGGTCGGCCACGTGCCGGAAGTACGTCCTGACGTCCGCGTCCACGATCCGCGACGGCTGGTTGGAGAGCGCGTGCAGCGGCCGGTCGAGCGGGGCCACGGCGCGCTTGAGCTCCAGGAGTTCGCGCTTGAGCTGGTAGATCCGGCCGGCTTCCTCGGCCTGCCCGGAGCGGCGGGGCGGGCCGCCCGCCGGATGCTGGGTGAAGACCTCCATCTCGACCGCGTCGATGTCGTCCTGGACGGCGGAGGCGACCGCGAGGTAGTCGTCCACGACGTGGTCGGCGATGGCGTACAGCACGGCCGCCGGCCCGTGGGCCAGCAGCTCGGCCCTGGACTCAAGCTCCTCGCGCACCGGGCCGAGCGAGCCGTGCCCGCCGTGCCGGATGGTGATGACGAAGTCCGGGCCGACGAACGCCATGATCTCGCCGGTCTCCACGATCTCGCTGGTCGCGGTGAGCTGGTCGTGCTCCACGTAGCGCACGGTCTTGAAGACGGCGAACAGCGTGTCCGCCTCGTACCGCTCCACCTTCGGCCGCTGATGGGCCTGGAGGGCGTTGGCCACGGCCAGCGGGTGCAGCCCGAACAACTCGGCGATCTCGGCGAACTCCTCGTCCGCCGGCTCGTGCAGCCCGATCCAGACGAACCCGCCGGACCGTCGCGCGCCACGCCCACCGGGCGCGCCCTGCACCGGAAGCGTCCGCAGCTTCGGCTGACCCACGCGGACCTGCCGGATCGCCTCTGCGGCCGGGCAGTCGCCGCGCTGGCGCTGCCCGCCCTGGTAGACCACGCAGTTGACCACCGAGCTGCCGAGCGGCGAGCGGGCCGGGTGGCTGAGGTCGACGCCGCGCGGGCGGCGCCGCCCGATGCGGACCGCGGTCCGTAGGGTGCGGATCATCGACACGGTGGCTCCTGCGGGTTGAGGGGGCGCTCAGTATGCCGGCCGAATCCGTACGCGGGGCGTACGGACGGTGCCCACAGCCGCGGGTCGGCGCTGACGCCGCCGCTGCGTGGAACGGGACGCCGCGGCGCCGGCTGCGGTTGCCCCGCGGCGCGGGTGTGCGGGGGC
>NZ_JBEHZD010000438.1:0-6948 GCF_040240285.1 Streptomyces sp. HSW2009
GTGGTGGGGGGGCGAGTGTTTCCGCCTGGGGTGGTGTGTGGGGGGGGGGGGGGTGGCGCCGGGGGGGGGGGGGGGTGGTGGTTGGGGGGGGGGGGGGGGTTGGGGGGGGGGGGGGGGGGGGCGGGCGCCGGGGGGGGGGGGGGGCCGGGGGCCGGCCCCCCCCCCCCCGGGCACACGCGGGCGCGCGCGCGAGGGGCGCACGGTCCGCGCGCCGCCGGTGGGCGGCGGGGGTCGGCGAGGTCGCCGGTGGTTTTCGCTGCCGACGCCGGGACGTTGGTACGGGTGTACCGGAGGTACGAACGTGCCGGTGGCGTCAGGTCCAGCGGCCCGAGCCGATGGCCTCCTTGCTGCCCAGTACCTGTTCGCGCAGGTCGAGCCGGCGCACCTTCCAGGTCGCGGTCCGCGGGACCTCGCCCCAGGGCACCAGCTTCGGCTCGGCCAGCGGCGGCAGGCCGGCCGTCGCGGCGGCCCAGTCCTGCGGGTCCAGCTTGTCGTCCACCATGCACAGGACGGGCACCGGGAGTTCGCCCGGCCGGCCGAGCACGGTGACGTCGGAGGCGCCGGGCAGCCGGTCGAGCAGGATGCTCTCCAACTCGATGCCGCTGGTGCCGGGGATGATGTCCACCTCGCGGTCGACCAGCTTGAGTCGGCCCAGCGCGTGCATCTCGCCGATGTCGCCGGTGTTCCACCAGGTGCCGTCGATCTTCTCGGCGTGCCGGTCGCTCTCGCCGACGTAGTCCAGGCACTGCGCCTTGGTGGCGACCATCATCATGCCGGGCTGGCCCTTGGCGACCTTGCGGCCGGTCTCCACGTCGACGACCTTGACCTTGTTGAAGCCGGGCGACGGCCAGCCGATGTCGCTGGTCACCGCAGTGTCGTTGGACAGGTTCTTCATCCGGCCCCGGGTGAAGAGCGTGAAGCACACCGGGCCGACCTCGCTCTGGCCCCAGCCCTGGAGCCAGACCGGGAAGCGCCGCTTGGAGACGCCCAGGAAGGTGCGCACCGTACGCGGGTGGATGGCGTCGAAGGTGCCGACGTACAGCCGGATCTGGCGGAAGATCTCGGGCCGCTGGTGGGCCAGTTCCTCCCAGCGCTGGAAGACGTTGGGGCACGCTTCGAGCGAGGTGGGGCGGTGCTCCTCGATCATCCGCTCGGCGACGTCCGGGTCGTGCTGGGAGATGATCACGATCTTCTTCGGGGCGAGCACGAACTGCCCCATCACCCAGGACACGATCCGGCCGTGCGCGAAGGAGACCGAGGTCGCGGCCACGTCGCGGTGCTTGCTCGCCAGGACGGGGAAGCGGATGCGCTCCATCCGGGCGACGCCGCCGAGCAGCGTGTTGCCGGAGTGGACGACGAGCTTGGGCACGCCGGTGGTGCCGGAGCTGTGCATGATCAGCATGGACTCGTGCGGGGCGCGCAGCCGGGTCGGCGGGGCCTCGGCGCCGTCGAGGTCGCGCAGCGTCAGGGCGCCTTCGGGGGCGCCTTCGCCGAGTTCGCCGAGGACGATCACCTTGGTCTGCGGGCCGCTGAGTTCGATGCCCGCCCGGGCGGCGTTGGCCAGTGCGGTGGGCGAGGCCACCAGGACCGAAGGCTCCAGCTTGGCGATCATCGCGCGGTGGTTCTCCGGGGTGTTGGCCCCGGCGATCACCGCGGGTATCGCACCGAAGCGTGCTGCCGCGGCGGCGGCCAACGTCATGTCCAGGTGATTGTCTTTGACAATGGCCACCCGGTCGCCCGCGCGGGCGCCGGCCGCATAAAGCCGGGCGGAGAAGTCACGTACGGTCTGGGCGAGTTGGCCTGCATCGAATCGCGTGCCCTGGTCGGGGGCTATGTCAAAGGGTCGGTCCAGGTAAGCGACCGTCTGCTGCTTTGACTGGGCGTGCCATTCAAACAGCTCAGCGATGTTCATCGGGTGTTTCCGATAAGACATTCCAGCTCTCCCAGATAGGAACGCGATGACCTTCACGACGGGCCGCGCGGGTGGCCGCGCAGCATGCGTGCAGGCGCTGGTCGCCCGGGGTTATGAAGGCTAGAAGTTGTCACAAAGTAGGCTCCGACCTGCACGAATCGCCATAGCAAGCGGTATGACAAGCTCCACCATGTCAGATAGCAAGAACTAGCCGCTACCAACTCAGGGCGCCTTCCCCAAGACTCGGATGACGGTTCACTCAAGGTAACGGGCTGGATCGCTCACTGATGTGTCGTACGGGGATATACCGGGATAATTGGAGAGCGACATGGCTTGCCCCTGCCGCGATGTCTGCATCGTCGGAGTCGGCCCCCGCGGGTTGTCGGTGTTGGAGCGGCTGTGCGCGACCGCGCGCGACCTGCCGAGTGCCGAGCCGCGCACGGTGCATGTGATCGATCCGTATCCGCCCGGCTCAGGTCAGGTGTGGCGCACCGACCAATCACGGCAGTTGTTGATGAATACCGTCGCCTGCCAGGTCACCGTATTCACCGACGCCAGTGTGGAAATGGCCGGCCCGCTCGAACCCGGTCCCAGCCTCTACGAATGGGCCCGCGCGCTGGCCGCGCCGGCGGCTGGGGAGGGCGGGCCGCGGGCGGCCGACCGGCAGATATCCGGCTCCCCCGCCGAGGCCCTGGCCGACCTCCCCACCGACCTCGACGCCGCAACGCTGGCCGAGGCCGCCGCGCTCGGCCCCGACACGTACCCGAGCCGCGCCCTGTACGGCAGCTATCTGGGGTGGGCCTTCGCGCGCATCGTCGCCGGGGCGCCCGCGCAGTTGACCGTGCGGGTGCACCGCGCCCGGGCGGTCGCGCTCGACGACGCGGCGGACGGCTCCCAGCGGGTGACCCTCGCGGACGGCAGCCGCCTCACCGACCTGCACGCGGTCGTCCTCGCCCAGGGGCACCTGCCGGTGCGGCCCGCGCCGCACGAGGTCGAACTCGCCGCCTTCGCCGCCCGGCACGACCTGGTGTACGTGCCGCCGGCCAACCCCGCCGACGTGGCCGCGGCGGCCGTCCCGCCGGGCGCGACGGTCGTACTGCGCGGGCTCGGTCTCAACTTCTTCGACCACATGGCGCTGTTCACGCAGGGCCGCGGCGGTCGGTACGAGCGGCGCGCCGGGCGCCTGGTCTACCTGCCGTCCGGGCGCGAGCCGCAGCTCTACGCCGGCTCCCGCCGCGGCCTGCCGTACCACGCGCGCGGCGAGAACGAGAAGGGCGTCCACGGGCGCCACGAACCGCTGTTCCTGACCCCCGAGACCATCGCCAAACTGCGCGCGCAGACCGCGGGCGGGCCCGGCCTCGACTTCCGCGAGACGCTGTGGCCGCTGGTGGCGCGCGAGGTGGAGGCCGTGTACTACGGGGCGCTGCTCGCCGCGCGGGGCGGGGCCGAGCAGGGCGATACCGAGCAGGGCCGGGCCGAGCAGGACGGAGCCGAGCGGGGCGGGCCCGCGCGGGCCGCCGCCTTCCTGGAGCGCTTCGTCGCGCACGCCTTCGACAACGGCTCGGACGACGAACTGCTGACCGCCTTCGGCATCGGGCCCGACGAGCGCTGGGACTGGGCGGCCGTCGAGCAGCCCTACGGGGAGCGCCGGTTCACGGGCCCGGCGGACTTCACCGGCTGGCTGCTCGGCCAGTTGCGCGCCGACCTCGCCGCGGCGCACGCCGGCAACGTCAGCGGCCCCGTCAAGGCCGCCCTGGACGTCCTGCGCGACCTGCGCAACGAACTGCGGCTCGCGGTGGACCACGGCGGGCTCGACGGCGACTCGTACCGCGCCGACCTGGACCGCTGGTACACGCCGCTCAACGCCTATCTGTCCATCGGGCCGCCGGCGCGCCGCATCGAGGAGTTGGTGGCGCTGATCGAGGCCGGGACGGTGCGCATCGCCGGGCCCGGGCTGCGCGTCACGGCGGACGAGGAGAGCGGCGCGTACATCGCCGAGTCGCCGGCGGTGCCCGGCGCCGCGGGCGGCCGGGCGGGGGCGCCGCGCGGGGCGGGGGCGGGGCGGCCGGGCGGACGAGGAGCGGGGCGCGTACAGCGCCGCGGCGGGGGCGGGGCCCGGCGCGCGCGGGCGCGCCCACGCGCTGATCGAGGCCAGGCTGCCCGAGATCGACCTGCGCCGCACCGCCGATCCGCTCCTCGACCATCTGCTCACCACCGGGCAGTGCGCCCCGTACCGCATCCCGACCGCGACCGGTGGGGAGCATGAGACGGGTGGGCTGGCCGTGACCGGGCGGCCCTACCGGCTGGTGGACGCGCAGGGCGTGCCGCACCCGCGGCGGTTCGCGTTCGGCGTGCCCACCGAGGCGGTGCACTGGGTGACGGCGGCCGGCATCAGACCGGGCGTGGGCTCGGTGATCCTCAGCGACTCGGACGCGATCGCCCGGGCGGTGCTCGACGCGCCGGCCGGCCCCGGCGGCGTCCGGCCGGCGGCGCAGGCGCAGCCCCGGTGACACACGTACGACCGCACGACCGCACGACGCAAGCCAGTAGCGCGCCGTGCGCCGGTGGTGGGAGCACCGCCGCCGTGCGCGGCGGGCCTTCCGCACCCGATGGAGGAACGGTGGACGGCATCAGCAACGGCAACCGAGCGACCGAAGCGGCACCCCGACCGACCGAACCCGCGCAACCGCCCCACACCCCGGCCGCGGGCCCCGGCCAGCCCCCGGGCTCCGGCGCCCCGTTGCCCCCGGCCGACCCGGCGCAGGACCTCGCGCAGTACGCGGACCCCGGCCTGCTCTCGCCGGTCCGCGCGGGCACGCCCGTCGAGGCGGCCGTGGCCGACCACGCCTGGCTCCGCGCGATGCTGGAGGCCGAGGCCGCGCTGGCCCGCGCGCAGGCCGGGCTCGGCACCGTACCCGCGTCCGCGGCGCAGGTGATCAGCGAGACCGCGCGGACGGCGCGGCTCGACCTGTTCGCGCTGGCCAGACGCGCGCCGGAGGCGGCCAACCCGGTGGTCGCCCTGGTGCAGGCGTTCACCGCGGCGGTCGCCGAACGGGACCCGGCGGCAGCCGAGTACGTGCACCGCGGCTCCACCAGCCAGGACGTCCTCGACACCGCCGCGATGCTGGTCGCCCACCGGGCGCTCGGCCTGGCCCTGGCCGATCTGTCGCGCACCGCCGACGCGCTGGCCGCGCTCGCCGAACGACACCGCGACACGCCCATGGCCGGCCGCACCCTGACTCTGCACGCGGTGCCCACCACCTTCGGGCTGAAGGCGGCCGGCTGGCTGTGGCTGGTGCTCGACGCGGTGGAGCGGCTGGAGCGGGTGCGCGGGCAGTTGCCGGTGCAACTCGGCGGCGCCGCCGGCACCCTCGCCGGCTATCTGGAGTACGCGGGGCACGGGCACGGTTCGCCCGGCGCCGCGGCGTACGCGACGGAGCTGACCGCGGCCTTCGCGGCCGAGGCGGGGCTCGCGCGGCCGGTGCTGCCCTGGCACGCGCTGCGCACCCCGATCGCCGACCTGGCCGCCGCGCTCGCCTTCACCAGCGGGGCGCTCGGCAAGATCGCGGTGGACGTGCAGTCGCTGACCCGTACCGAGGTCGGCGAGGTGCACGAAGGGGCGGTCGCCGGGCGCGGCGCCTCGTCCGCGATGCCGCACAAGCGCAACCCGGTGCTGGCCACCGTCATCCGCTCCGCCGCGCTCCAGGTGCCGCAGCTCGCGGCGACGGTGACCGCGGCGATGAGCGCCGAGGACGAGCGGTCGGCCGGCGTCTGGCACGCCGAGTGGGAGCCGCTGCGCGCCTGCCTGCGGCTGACCGGCGGCGCCGCGGCGCACGCGGCGGAACTCACCGCGAACCTGTCCGTGGACGCCGACCGGATGCGCGCCAACCTCGGGCTGACCGGCGGCCAACTGGTCTCCGAGCGGGTGGCGGCCGTGCTGGCTCCGCTGCTCGGCAAGGCGCCGGCCAAGGAGGTGCTGAGCCGGGCGTCGGCGCAGGCGGCGGCCTCCGGCCGGACGCTGGGCGCGGTGCTCGGCGAACTCCCCGAGGTGACGGGCCGGCTGTCCGCCGAGCAGATCGCCGAACTGGTGGAGCCCACCCACTACACCGGCGCCGCCGGTGCCCTGGTCGACCAGGCGCTCGACCGGCCACGGCCGGGGCGCTGACAGGAGGTTGCCATGGTTCCGCACCCCGATGGATCGCAGGATTGACCCATGACCGCTGGGGAGGGCAGGTGAGCGCGCGGGACGTCCACACGTCCGCGCGCCGCCCGGCCACGGCATCCGGTTCCCGGGGCCGGGGCGCGCCACCGCGCCCCGCAGCCGCCCCGTTCCCGGCCCTGCCCTCCCCCACCCGGACGTGCACCCCCACGGCCCCCGTCGCCACGGCGCCGTGGGGGTGCCCGCAGTGCGAGGACCTGCGGTACGGGTATGCCGTGCGCCAGGCCGGTGCGGCGGCCGGTCCCCGGGGCGCCAGGACGCGGCGGCAACGGGGCGCGCACGTGCCCGCGGTGGGCTTCCCGCGCCCGCCCGGCCCCCAGCGGACCCACCACACCCCACGGTCCGGGCCAGCGACGTCCCGGCCGTCCCAACTGGTCCGGCTGGTCCGGCTGGTCCGGCTGGTCCGACCAGTCCGACCGGCGCAGCCTCATCTCGTACGGTCCCGCCCCGTACGGCCCCATCCCGAACGGCCCCGGCTGACCCGACCAGTGCAGACCTGGTCGATACGGCCTGGACCGAACCAACCAGCACAACCAGCCCGACCAGCCCCATCAGCCCGGCCGGTGCGGACCCCGCCAGTCCGCTCCCAACCGGTGCAGATCCCGCCAGCACGGCCCCAACCGGAGCAGACAAGACCGGTAAGGACCCAACCACCACAGACCGAACCGGCAGGGCCCCGGCCCGCTCCGTACGCCCAAGTCGCCACCGGGCCCGGCGCATCGGCGCGGCCCGCCCCGGGGGGGGTCGGGCCCCCCCCCCGCCCGGCCCCCCCGGGGGGGCCCCCCCCCCGCCCCCCGCGGGCGGGGGGGGCGGGGGG
>NZ_JBEHZD010000439.1:0-6919 GCF_040240285.1 Streptomyces sp. HSW2009
TCACCCCCACCAACTTGTCAATAGCCCGCTTAACCGGCCGCCCCGCCGCCCGCAGCACGCTCTTCACCTTGTTGGCCCACCCCCCCCCCCCCCCCCGCGCCGCCGGGCCCCCCCCCCCCCCCCCCGCGGCCCCCCGGGGCGGGGGGGGGGCCCGGGCCCCCCCCGGGCGCGGAGGGGCCGGGCAGGCCCGTACCCTCCGCGCCCGGTCGGCATCGCCCTACGCCTGCCCCGAACCAGCGGCACCGGCGGCACCGGCGGCACCGGCAGGGCCAGACGCGCCCGCGGCACCCGCAGAACCAGCAGCGCCCTGCGCACCGCCTGCGGCGCCAGCCGCGCCCGCCTTCTTCGCCTCGGCCTCCGCCGCAAGGCGGTCCCTGAGCACGCGGCGCAGCAACTTGCCGGCGCCGTTGCGGGGGATCTCGTCGACGAAGTGGACCGCGGTGGGCCGCTTGTAGCTGGCCAGTTCGCGGGCGCAGGCGCCGATCAGGTCGGCCACCGTGGGCGGCTCGTCGCCGGCGGCGATGAACGCCACCGGCACCTCGCCCCACTCGGCGTTCGGCGCGCCGACCACGGCCACGTCGAGCACGCCGGACTGGGTGGCCAGGACCCGCTCGATCTCGGCCGGGTAGACGTTCTGACCACCGCGGATGAGCACGTCGTTGCGCCGGTCCACGAGGAACAGGAAGCCGTCCTCGTCCGCGTACCCGACGTCGCCGGTGCGCAGCCAACCGTTGCGCACGGCCTTCGCCGTGGCCTCCGTGTTGCGCCAGTACAGCAGCATCATGCCGTCGCCGCGTACGCAGATCTCGCCGACGTCACCGGTGGGCACCACGTTGCCGGAGTCGTCCTGCACCTCGATGTGGTAGCCGGGCAACATGCGGCCCGCGGTGGGCAGTACGGTGCCCGTCACGTCGAACGGCCACTCGCCGCGGCGGAACAGGTGGGTGGCGATCGGGCCGCCGCCCTCGGTGATGCCGTAGATGGAGCGCATCGGCGCCGGGAACTTCTCCAGGCACTCCCGCAGCAGCTCCTCCGGCATCGGGGCGCCCCCGAACATGATGTCCTTCAGGCTCGACAGGTCGGCCGTCGCGAACGCCTTCGTCTTCAGCACGAACCGGGCCATCGACGGCACCAGGAACGTCTTGGTGGCACGGTACTCGGCGACGTCGGCCAGCCAGCGCTGCGGCGTGAACTCGGTCTCCAGCACCAGCGCACCACCGGCGGCGAACAGCGCCAGGCCGATGACCACACTGCCGTGGAACAGCGGGCACGGGTTGATCATCACGTCGTCGGCCGAGAAGCCGACCTCGGCCGCCATCGCCGTGTAGCAGGCGGAGACGGAGCGGTGGGTCACCGCGACGCCCTTGGCGTGCCCGGTGGTGGCCGAGGTGTGCAGGATCGCGAAGACGTCGTCCTGCCGGGGCAGCGGCAGCTCGCGCACCTTGGTGGTGGTGAGCTCCTCGTACTCCTCGGAGCCGATCGCCACCCGGAAGCCGTCGCCGAACGCGTCCCCGAGCCGGTCGAAGATCTGCTGCTCGGCGAAGACGGCGACCGGTTCGACGTTGCGGACGATGTGCTCCACCTCGGGAGCCGGGAACGACGGGTTGACCGGGCAGACCACGATGCCCGCCTTGCCGCCCGCCACGTACAACTCAAGGACCTCCACGCGGCTGCGCGCACTGATCGCGATGCGCTGCCCCTTCTCGATGCCCCGGTCCAGGAGTGCGCAGGCCAGGGCGTCGGTGCGGTCGTCGAACTCGCGCCAGGTCAACTTGCGGTTCGGGTCGGCAAGTGCGAGGCGGTCCGGGCGCAGCAGCCGGTTGCGCTTGACGAAGTGGGCCATCCACATCAGCGGGCCTCCCCACTGGTGGCGGCGATGTCGGTGGCGTCGCGGGCGACCAGCACCCGGTTGATGCCGTCCAGGGTGTGCAGCGCGCCCAACTCGTCGTCGTCCAGCGGCGTGCCGGTCCGCTCCTCCAGGTCAAGGGCCAGCCGGATCAGGTCACCCGAGTTGAGGCCGGCGTTGATCAGGTCGGCGTCGCCCGGCACGCCCTCGATGAGCTGCGGCAGGTCAACGAACTCCAGCAGCAGGCGGTGGCCGGGGGTCAGGTGGTCGCTCATGAGCTTCCCTTGGTCGTCGTGATGTGTTGCGCGGACGGTGGTCTGCGGTGGCGCCGGCCGGGTCGGCGGCGCCGGTACGGCGTGCTGCCGGTCGCGGTCGGATCGGGAGCGGCGACGCACGGGTTGCGCGGGTGTGCGCGTACGGGCCGGGTGGGGAGCGGCCCGGCGTGCGTCGTGCCGGGTGGGTCGGGTGCGGCGGGTCGCGCGGTGGCGCGGGCCGCGGGGCTGACGGGGCGGGGACGGCGTGGGGCTGACGGGCGTGCGGCGGGCGGGTGTGGGGCGGGTACGGGGACGGGGACGGGGCGGCGGTCGTGGTGGTGGGGCGGGGCGGGCGGCCCAAGGGGGGAACCGGGCACGGAGGGTGCGGTTCGGGGGGGGGGTCACCACACCCGGTCCGCCCCGCCCCACTCACCTGACGTCGAGACGGATCAACTCCCCCGACGCCAGCTTGCTGGCCACCTCAAGCCGCTTGACCTTCCAGGTGGCGGTGTGCGGCACGTCCTCCCAGCGGCACTGCACGGGCGGTGCGAGGTCGGGCAGACCCACCGTGGCCCGGGCCCAGGCGGCCCGGTCCAGCGGCCGGTCGCCCCGGGTACAGACCAGCGGCACGGGCAACCCGTCCGGCATCGGGATGAGCACGGCCTCGGTGAGTTGCCGCATGCCGTCCAGGATCTGGTCCTCGGCGCGCAGCAGGCTCTCCAGCGCGCTGCCCCGGTCAACGGTCCGGTCGTACAGGTGCAGACAGCCGCGGCTGCTGACCACCCCGACGTCACCCATCGACCACCAGCCGGCCACCAACTCGTCGCTCTGGCCGAGGTAGGAGGGGGTCACGCCGGCGGATTTGCCGTAGATCAGGCCGAGTTGGTCCTTGCCCAGGCGCTGGGAGTTCAGTTCGTCGCTGACCCGCACCTTGGTGTGGCCGATGACCGGCCGGCCCACGCAGCGGCCGTCGGTGCAGCCCTTGCCCACGCGGTGCAGCTTGATGGTGATCGGGCCGGTCTCGGTCTGCCCGTACGCCTGGAGGTAGCGGGCGCCGGGGTGGCCGGCGGCCAGCAGGGTCCGGATGGTCCTGGGGTGCGCGGCGTCGAACGAGCTGATGAACATCCGTACCTGCGCGAGGAGTTCGGGGCGCTGTTCGGCCGTCTCCTCCCAGCGGATGAACGCGTTCGGCATCGTCTCCACGATCGCCGGCCGCACCCGGGCCAGCATCCGTTCGGCGTTGCCCGGCTCTGGATCGGTCATGAAGCCCAGCGGCAGCCCGGTCGCCAGCACCGTGAGCATGCCGGAGACGGCCCGTGCGTGCACCGGCGAGACGCAGGTCAGGTACGGGCCCCTGAGCCGCACCACGCGCAGGAAGTTCACCTGCGGCCTGACGTGCCCGGCGAAGCTCTCCACGGAGTGCAGGACCAGTTTGGGCACCCCGGTCGTGCCCGAGCTGTGCGTCACCAACTGCGGTGCGTCCCGCGGCGGTACGAGGAGGGACGGCAGTTCGCCCGCCGGCTGGTCCTGGACGCAGCCGCCGAACCGGCCCGGCTTTCCCACGTACAGCCGCACCGGCATCCGGTGCGGCACCCCGTCGAACGCCCCGGTGGCCTCGGTCTCCGCATCGGTGATGATCGCGGCGGGCTCGCCGCGCCGTACGTGCAGGCCGAGCGCGGCCGGGCCCGCATCGGCGTGCGTGAGGACGGGCACGGCGCCCGCCCGGGCGCAGGCGAAGGCGAGCAGGATGACATCGAAGTTGGCGCGCTTGGCGATGAGCACCCGGTTGCCCGGCAGCACGCCGGCGCCGGCCAGCAGCGTGGCGGTGCGGTCCACCAGCTTGGCGAAGTCGGCGAAGTCCAACACGTCCCCGGCCTCCGGGAACAGGTCGAGGGGCTGGTCCAGGTGGATCGGGACGCCGGGGTGCCTGCGTGCCGCCTCCTGGGGCGCGGTGGCCAGTGCGAGTGTGGCGCGTATGCGGCTCATCGGTTCCGCTCCCCCCTTCCTGGGTCTCGTCGGTGCGGTGGCCGTGCCTGGTGCGGGCTGGTGCTTGCGGTGCCTGGTGCTGCCTGGCGCGGGGCGCCGGGCAGCGGTGGTGCCGGCCGCGCCGGGCGTCAGGAGCTGGGTGCCGGTACCGGCTTGCGCTGTTCGCCGGCAGCGCCGGGTTGCGCTGTCAGGTCGCAGTACGGGGTTGCAGCGTTGGGTTGCGCTGCCGGGTTGCGGTCCCGCACCGCGGTGCGGGGTGGCAACGCCGGGGCGCGCCGCTGACCGGCAGTGCGGGGTCGCGCTGCTGGTCGGCAGGGTCGGCTGCCGGTACTGGGTGGCGCTGTTCGCTAGCGGCAAGGCGCGGCGGGCCCGGTGGCGCGCCCGACGACGGTGCCTGGCCGGCCGACCGGCTCGCTGCCTCTCGACCTGCTGGCTCATCTGCTGGCTCATGGACTGGTTCGCCGGCCCGGCTGTCTGCCGGACCTGCGGATGGGGCTGGCTGGTGGGGCTGGTGAGGCTGCTGGGTACGCCCGCGCGTCGGACGGGCGTCGCTTCGCCCCGCGGCCGACAGTGTCCGACCTGCCGTACGGGCTCGGCTGCTGCCGCTCCCGTGCGGCGTACGGGCTCGGCTCGGGCCACCCCGTACGGCGTACGGAACCGGCTGCCGCTCCCGGCCACTGCTCCCGGTCGCGGCGCGCGGCCCGCTGCGGGCCAGGACGCCGTCCGGGCCGTGTGCGACGCCGCGGCGCGGGCCGTGGCCCCGCTCGGCCGGGTGCGCCGCGCATGGGTCGCGGGCGCGCCCTACCGGGTGCGGTGGGTCAGAACGGGTCCGGGCGCCGTGGCGCCGCCGGCCGTGGGCCCGGCCCCCCCGGGGGGCCCCCCCGCGGGAGGCGGGGGCCCCCCCCCCCCCGGGGGCGCGGCCGGCGCCCGGGGGGGGGGGGGGGGGGGGGGGGGGGGGGGGGGGGGGGGGGGGGGCGGCGGGCGCGCCGTCCGGGGGGGGGGGGGGGCCACGGGGGCGGGGCGGGGGGGCGCCGCGGGCCGGGGGGGGGCCGCCCCGGTGGGACACCCCGGCGGAAGGCGGTCGCCCCACACGCCCGGGGCGCCGGCCCGGCGCCCTTGTGGTGGGCGGTCGGCCGCTCGGGAATCGGCGGCTGCGGAAGAACACATAAGACGGTGAACGGAACGACGATGGCGATTGGCCGAGGCGCGGGATTT
This sequence comes from Streptomyces sp. HSW2009, assembly GCF_040240285.1. NCBI lineage: Bacteria > Bacillati > Actinomycetota > Actinomycetes > Kitasatosporales > Streptomycetaceae > Streptomyces > Streptomyces sp. HSW2009. The sequence goes on from NZ_JBEHZD010000439.1 coordinate 5,302, forward strand.
CGCTACGGGCGCCCGGCACTCCATCGGGCCCTGGCCGCCCAAGTCGCCTGCCCCCACGAGTTCGTGGGCAATGCGGGAGACTCGGGGATACCTTCGCACGGCCTCTTCCGAAATCTCTGTCACGGAGATCACAGAACGCAATGGGACGACCCTGGCACAGCTACGGGTACGGCCGTCTCGCCCGTTGGTGAAGAAGTCTTTCGACGGCGCCTGCGACGAAGTCGCGGCATGGCCCCCGCGGTGTGCCCGTCGTGCCGGCACACCGTTCGCAAGGCCCGACACCTGGCTCGCGGAGGACAGTTGGCCGTGGTCAGCGCAGTGCCCATGGGGTAACCCCCGTTCCTGGCCCGGCACGTCGTATTCCCCCTCAGTTCGTTCACGGATCGCATGGACTGCGTATCGCGGGCGTCGGCGTGGTCGCGTACGCCCCCGGAAGGAAACACGGAGGGACACCAGAAGTCAGGTCAATGCCGCGCGACAGAGAGGGCGGTGTGGACCCTCTGGTGCTCCCCCGAGCGCAGCCCCACGCTACGGCGGGGAGCACCGCTACGCGTATGGCAGATTACTGCCTAGGCAATGCCACTCGGGCGGCCGAACGCGGTTGTCGCGCGTTCGGTTAAAACGCCGTGACACACGCCGCCACATTGCGGCAATCGGCGCTTCACGGGACGCGCCTGCGCCATCGTGGTCGATGTCGCCATTCACCGGTTCGCCCCCCGTACCCCGCCCGTGCCCCGCCCGTCTCCCCGTACGGACCGGTGCCGACCCGAGGAGCCCCCGTTGCCGCCCCGCCATCCCCTACGCGCCTTGTGCTGCGCCCTGTTGTTGCTGATCTGCACCGGATGCGACGGTGCGTCAGGTTCTGGTGAGGGCCGGGGTTCCGGGACGCCCCGGCCCGGCGCGGCCGGCCTCGGCGACCGGCTCTTCCCCGGCCTTGGCAACGGCGGCTACGACGTCACGCACTACGACCTCGCGCTCGACTACGCCCCGCAGACCAACACCCTGCGCGGCACCGCGACCCTGACCGCCCGCGCCACCGCCGACCTGTCCTCCTTCAACCTGGACCTGACGGGGTTGCGGGTGTCCCGGGCCACGGTCGCCGGCGCGCCCGCCCGCGTCCGGCGCGCGGGCTCCGAACTCACCCTCACCCCGCGCCGACCACTGCCCGCCGGACGGCCCTTCACGGCCACCGTCACGTACGCGGGCACGCCGCGCACCCTGGTCGGCGCCGACCACAGCGAGGAGGGGTGGATCGAGACCACCGACGGCGCCGTCGCCCTCGGCGAACCCTCCGGCTCCACCACCTGGTTCCCCGGCAACCACCACCCCAGCGACAAGGCGAGCTACGACATCGCCGTCACCGTCCCGGCCGGGTACACGGCGGTGGCCAGCGGCGAACTCCGCGAACGCCGCAACCAGCCGGGCCGCGCACGCCCCGCAGATCGCGCGAATCACGCAGACCGCGCAGGTCAGACCGGGCGCCCGGCCCCGGCCGGGCGCCCCCGCGCGGCCGCCCGCCCCCCCATCGTCGGGCACAACCCCCAACCGCTGGCCCGCTATCAGGCGACCCGCGCCAACGGCCCCCTCGACCGCCACACCCCCGGCGGCGCCCCCGGGG
>NZ_JBEHZD010000044.1:0-25974 GCF_040240285.1 Streptomyces sp. HSW2009
ATCCGGTAGACCGCCGGCTCCCGGTAGGCCCGGGGCCGCCGGTGCCCCGCCGCCCGCCACTGACGCGCCGCCGCCCGCATCCCGTACGCCGCCCGTTTCCGGTACTTCCGGTTCGTCTGGTGCTTCCGGTACGTCGCGGCCGGCCGGAGTCGGGGCGGCGACGTCCCGGGGCCGTTGCGCACCGTCGCCGGGGCGCTCCGGCTGGCCGGTGGTGCCAGCGTCCGCCGCGATCGGGGCGGCGATGTCCTGGGGCCACTGCGCACCGTCGCCCGGGCGCTCCGGCTGGCCGGCGATACCAGCCTCCGCCCCGGTCACCGGCGCGGTGCTGATCGGGCGCGGCTGCGCCCCGCGGGCCGCGGGCAGCTCCCACCACGGCCCGGCAACGGCGCCACCTGTGCCAACACCGGCAGCACGGGTCGCTCCCGCACCGGCCGCGTCCGTGCCAGCGCCAGGGCCAGCAGGCCCGAGGTCGTACGGACCCGCCACACCCTGGCCAGCACCCCCGGAGCCGCTACGGCACCCGGCCCTCCGAACGACCACACGCGCACCGGCCGGCGCTCCCCACGCGTTCACCCCGTCAGCACCCTCGCCCCTGCCAGCCCCATCCGTCTCGTCAGCCCCCTCGCTGTCGTCCGTGTCGTACGGCACCAACTCGCCGTACAGCAGGGACAGGAAGCGCGACTCGCCCGGGCCCTCCGCAGCCACGGCCGATGCGGCGGCCTCCACGGCCTTCTCGCCCAGCGTGCGGTTGAGCCGGTCCAGGACCTCGGTGACGCCGTAGCCCTCGCGGGCGAGCAGTCGCAGCACCGGGCGGACCAGGCCGGTGACGACCGCCGCTTCCAGGCCGTTGCCGCACACATCGCCCAGTGCGAAGCACCAGCGGCCGTCGCCGGCGGGGAAGACGTCGTAGAAGTCGCCGCCGGCCGGGGTGTCACCGGTCGGCTCGTAGACCACCGCCGTCTCCATGCCGGGGATCGACGCCAACGCGCTGGGCAGCAGGCTGCGTTGGAGCATCTGACTGATGTGCACCTGCCGGGTGTACTCGCGCGCCGACGCCACCGCCAGGGCGACCCGGCGTGCGAAGTCCTCGCAGAGCGTGGCCACTTCGTCCGGGATGCGGGTCAGACCGCTGCGGCCGATCAGCAGGGTGCCGACCGCGTGGCCGCCGGTGACCAGTCCGCAGGCCAGGGCCGCGCCGGAGGTCCCGTACGCGGACGAGCCGCCGGGCCACGGCCAGGCGACCGCGCGGTCATGGGCCGCGGTCGGCAGCCGGGGAGCCTCGCGGCCGAGCAGGTGCCGCAGTTCCGCCAGTCGGTTCTCGCTCGCGTGCCAGACCCAGGGCGCGCTGGGCCCGGTCTTCGGGTTGTCCAGCCACACCGCGCACCAGTCGGCCAGCCGTGGCACCAGGAGTTGCCCGGCCAGCGACGCGACCTTGCCCTCGTCGAACTCGCCGGCGAGCAGTTCGGACGCCTCGGCCAGGAAGGTCGGGGCACCGTGCGTGAGCCAGCCGGGGGCGCTGCCGGGGCGGGCGGGCCGGTGCGGCGCGGGCGCCAGGATCTCCGCGGTCCGCAGATCGGCGGGGGGCGGCCAGCCGTCGTCCGCCGCGCCCACCACGTCCGCCGCCCGCTGCGGATGCGGCGCCCCGTCAGCACCGGCCACTACCTGCGTCACCGGCAGCCGGAACCACACCGATTTGCTGGTCCTGCGGTACGTGGTCCCCCAGGACTCGGCGATGGTCCCGACCAGCCGCAGCCCGCTGCCGCCCCGGGGCCCGGCCTCGCCCTCCCCCGCACCGTCCGGCGCGCGATGACGTGGCCCTGGTGGTCAATTGCCATCTGCATTTCGATCATTGCGGGGGGAATCCACTGCTGGCCGGAAAGCCCGTTCTGGTGCAGGACGTGGAATTGGCTGCGGCCCGGCAGGACGGATACACCTTTCCGGAGCTCGTGGACTTTCCCGGTGCCACGTACGAGGAAATCACCGGCGAGGTGGAGGTATGGCCGGGAATGTGGGTGATTCCCACGCCGGGGCACACCCCGGGGCACCAGTCGTTGGTGGTGCGGCAGGGGGACGGGGCGGTGGTGGTGCTCGCCGGGCAGGCGTATGACAGCGCTTCGCAGTTCGCGGCCGGGCAGTTGGCCCGGCGGGCAGCGCTGGACGGGGTGGAACGGCCGCTTCCGGCGTACCGGCCATGGCTGGATCGGCTCGCCGACTTCGACCCGCGGCGGGTGCTCTTCGCTCATGACGCTTGTGCGTGGGAGCCGACACGGTAGGGGCGGGCCGGGGGCCGGCGGGTGGCGAAAACCAGTTGCCCGGCGGCGGGGGGCTGGTTGCAATGACCGGTATGGGGGCGCGGGTGTGCCCGCCGTGGCGGGATGAGGGTGGGATCGGATGAATGCGTACGAGCGGACTTCGCCGCTGCCGGAGTCGGAGCGGGAGCCGGGGGCGGGGGTGGGGGCGGCCCTGGGGTCCGAGTCGGGGGCGGAGGCTGTTCCCGGGTTGGTTTCGGCCGCGGGGGTGGGGTCGGCCGGTGGCGCCGGGCCCGTACGGATCGGGGCGCTCGCCCCGTTGAGTCCGCCCGGTTGGGTCGAGGCGGGGCGGCACCTCGTCGCCGGGCTTGAGCTCGCTGTCGCCGAGGTCAACCGTGCGGGCGGGATCGGCGGGAGGCCGCTGGAACTGGTCGTGCGGGACACCGCGGCCGATCCGCAGCGGGCCGTCGCGGCCGTGGACGAGTTGGCCGGGCTGGGGGTGGCCGCGCTGGTGGGCGAGTACCACAGCGTCGTCGCGCGCTCCGCCGCCGCCCGGGCCGCTGCGCTGCGGCTGCCGTTCCTGTGCACGTCAGCGGTGCGCGACGCGCTCACCGAGCAGCCGACGGACTGGGTCGCGCGGCTCGCGCCGCCGCAGTCCCGCGGCTGGCGCGTCTTCGCCGACTTCCTCTTCGACACCGGCCACCGGCGCATCGCCGTGGTCGCCCAGCCCAGCGTCTACTGGGCGGCGGGCACCCGCATCCTCCGCGACCACTTCGCGACCCGCGGCGGCACCCTCGTCGAGATCGACGCGGATGCGCTCGCCCCCGCCGAGGTCTGCGACCGCCTCGCCGAGCAACGGGTGACGGCCGCGTTGCTGCTGGTCGGGCTGCCCGCGCCGGCCGTGCCGATCGTACGGGCCGTCCGCCGTGACCCGCGCCTCGCCGAGGGGGTGCTCGGCGCGCCGGCCGGGCAGCCGGAGTTCGCCGAGTGGGCGGCGTCGCTCGGCGCTGACGGCGCCGCCGTACCGTTCCTGCGCTACCTGCCCGAGCACCTCGGCCCGCTCGGCCTGCGGGTCGCGGCGGTCCTGCGCGAACGACTGGCCGCCGCGCCCTCGTTCGTCGCGTACGAGGGGTACGACGCGATCCACGTCCTCGCGGAGGTGCTGCGCACGCACGGTACGGAGCGGGCGCGCGTCGCCGGGGCCTGGCCGCGGGTCGCCGTCGCCGGCACCCGGGGAACGATCCGCTTCGCCCGCACCCCGGGCGGCAGCGTCTGGCAGTGGCCCGACGCGCCGATCCAACTCGCCGACCGCGATCCGGCGGGGCCCGAGGGGTTTCGGGTGCGGCACGTTGGCTGAGTGGGGGTCGGCTGAGTGGTGGGTGGGTTGAGCGGGGCGTTGGTTGGGGCGTGGCGTCCGGTGGGCGGGGGCCGGTGGGCGGGTGGCCGGGGTGTGCGGTGGGAGGCGTGGGACTGCGTGGCCTCGGCTGCTCTCGGTCTGCGGCCCGCTGGTGGGGTGGCGCCGGGGCCGCTCCGGGCAGATCCCGGCGTTACTCCTGGCAGATGCAGAACGGGTGGCCGGCCGGGTCGGTCAGGACGCGGGCGCGGGCCGGGTCGTGCGGCTGGTGGGCCGGCTTGCCCGCGCCAAGTCGGCGGAGCGCGGCTTCCGCCTCGTCCAGGTCGGGGACGTCGAAGCAGATGTGGAGCTGTTGCGGCACGGTCTGGTCGGGCCAGCGCGGGGCGCGGTAGTCGGTGACGCGCTGGAAGCCCATGAGAAGCCCGTCGGTACGGGTCAGCCCGGCGAACTCGGCGTCCGACTTCGGGTGCGGCGCGAACCCGGTGGCCTCCTGGTAGAACGCGGCCAGGGCCAGCGGATCGGGGCAGTCCAGCGTGATCGCAGCCAGCTTCATCCGTAGGGACATGCACGCCTCCGGGGCGGTCGGGTTCGGGGTGGGGCGGGTCCAGCCATTGGGGTTGGTTGGGGCCGCGGTGCCGGTGGGATCACCCAGCCTAGGCGCGGCTGCCCGTACCCCCACAGCCCCCTTGCTACGCCGCCCCACAGCCCTCTCGCCACCCGGCCCCTCGCTGTCCCGTCACCCCAGGACCGACCGCGGCCGAGACTCCGTTCTCGCGTCACCCACCCACCCGCCCCACCAATCCGGGGCGCGCCCCGCCCCGGACGCCTACGCCGCCGTCGCGCCCTTCTCCTCCTCGGGCGTCGCCGAATCTCCCTTCTCCCGCGGAGAGTTGACCGTACGGAGCGCCACCGCCGCGACCACGAGCGCGGCGATGACCAGGCAGGCGCCGATGCGGAAGGCGAGTTGGTAGCCGGCGGTGAGGGCGGCGGGTTCGGGCGTGCCGGTGGCCAGCAGGTCGTCCGTGCGGGAGATGGCCAGCGTGCTGAGGACGGCGAGGCCGAGGGCGCTGCCAACTTGCTGGACGGTGTTGAACAGGCCCGAAGCCAGGCCCGAATCGGCGGGTGTGGCGCCCGACATGGCGAGCCCGGCGAGTGCGGGCATCGCCAGCCCGAAGCCGGCGCCGAGCGGCAGCGTCGCGGGGAGTACGTGGCTGGCGTACGCCCCGCCCGGGGAGACCTGGCCGAGCAGGCCGAGGCCGACGGCGATCAGGGCGAGGCCGGCGAGCAGCGCGGCCCGGGGCCCGTACCCGCCGATCAGGCGCGGGGCCAGGAACAGCGACATGCCGCCGATCAGTACGGCCACGGGCACGATGCCCAGGCCCGTACGGACCTCGTCGAAGCCGAGTACCTGCTGCATGTACAGGACCGCGAAGAACTGGAAGCCGAACAGGCCGGAGATGAGCAGGACGTGCGTGCCGAGCGCGCCGGTGACGGTGCGGGAGCGGAACACCCGCGGCGGCAGCAGCGGGTCCGCCGCCCTGGCCTGGCGCAGTGCGAACGCCGCCAGCAGGACGAGGGCGCCCGCGCCGAGGCCGAGCGTGCGGGCCGATGTGGCGCCCCGCTGGGGCACCTCGACGATCGCGTACACGGCCAGCATCAGCGCGAGCGTGATCAGTACGGCGCCCCGGGCGTCGGTGCTCCGGCCGCGGCCCGTACCGGACGCGGGGGCGATGCGGCGGACGGCCAGTGCGAGGGCGGCGGCGCCGATCGGCACGTTGACGATGAAGATCCAGTGCCAGCCGACGGTCTGTGCCAGCACGCCGCCCAGCAGCAGGCCGAGCGCGCCGCCGGCGGACTGGACGAAGCTGTAGACGCCGATGGCCTTGGCGCGCTCGCGCGGCTCGGTGAACATCGTCACCACCATGGCGAGCGTGACCGACGAGGTCACGGCGCCGCCCGCGCCCTGGAGGAAGCGGGCGACGAGCAGCGGCGGCGCGTTCTGCGCCAGGCCGCACAGCAGCGAGGCCGCCGTGAAGACGGCGAGGCCGGTGACGAAGACGCGCTTGCGGCCGAAGAGGTCGCCGAGGCGTCCGGAGAGCAGCAACAGGCCGCCGAACGGCAGCAGATAGGCGTTGATCACCCAGCCCAGGCCGGCCGGCGAGAGGTCCAGGCTGTGCTGGATGGACGGCAGGGCCACGTTCACGATCGTGCCGTCCAGGATCACCATCAATTGGCCGGTGCAGAGGATGGCGAGGGCGAGCCAGCGGGAGGTGGGGTTGGTGGGGACGGTTGGAGTGGCTGAGCTGGTAGGGCCTGTTGGGCTGGCGGGGGTAGCTGGGGTGGCCGAATTGGTGGGGCCGGTGGAGTCAGTTGGGCCGGTGGGGTCGGTGGGGCCAGCGGCGCGCGGGGCCCGGGACTTCGGGGAGGTCCGCGAGGAGATCTGCGGGGACATGGAGCAGCAGCCTCTCTAAGGTGCGTCTTTGTTACTAGGCCCATCCTGTGTAACCATCGCAATCCGCGGAAGGAGGCACTTTTATGTCCCGTAGTCACACCGGTGTCACGACGGGGGAGACGGAAGAGGGCAACCCGGCGTGTTCGGTGGTCGAGGTGTTGGACCGGGTCGCCGGCAAGTGGGCCATCGGCATCCTGATCGCTGCCGCACACGGCCCGGTCCGCTTCAGCGAGTTGGAGCGCGGCATTACAGGCATCAGCCGCCGCATGCTCACCCTGAACCTGCGCAAGTTGGAGCGGGAGGGGTTGTTGGTGCGCACGGTGTACCCGACCGTGCCGCCCCGGGTCGAGTACGCCTGCACCGAGATGGCGCTCGAACTGAACGAGACGCTGCTCTCGCTGGTCGGCTGGGCCGAGCGCCACAGCGAGGACATCGCCCATGCCCATGCGGCGTACGACGCGGAGCGGGCGACGGCGGGGGAGGGTGCGCCGAGGGAGGGGGCGCCGGGGGAAGCCGTGTCGGGGGGAGCCCCGGCAAGGGTCGGCCCGCCGCGGGAGGTTGAGGTGGTTGAGGTGAGGGCGGGCGCGGCCGGCGCCCCATCCGCTCCGGCTGGCGCCCCATCCGCTCCGGCTGGCACCCCGTCCGCCCTGGCGAGCACCCCGTCCGCCCCGTCCGCTCCGGCTGGTGCCCTATCCGCCCCAGTGGGCACCCCGTCCATCCCGGCAGGTTCATCGGTCGGCCGCGCCACCCCTCCGCGGTGAAGGCGCGCGTCCGTTTCCTCGACACCCGTCCGCTCCGCGCCAACCGGGCCTTCCGCGAGCTGTGGATCGGCACCTCGGCCTCCCAACTCGGCGCCCAACTCGCCACGGTGGCCGTACTCGCCCAGGTCTGGGAGCTGACCGGGAGCCCGGTGGGCACCGGTGCGATCGGGCTCGCCACCGGGCTGCCGATGATTGCGTTCGGCCTGGTCGGCGGGGTGCTGGCGGACGCCGTCGACCGCCGTACGGTGGTACGGGCCACCACCTTCGGCCAACTCCTGGCCGCCTTCGCGCTCGCCGCGCAGGCGCTGGCCGGCAACCGCAGCGTGCTGCTCCTCCTCGTCCTGGGCGCCGCCGAGGCGGCCTGCGCCGCGCTCGGCGCGCCCGCCCGGCGCACCTTCCCGGTGCGGCTGCTGCCGGCGGACCAGGTGGCCGCCGGCCTCGCACTTGCCAATGTGTCCTTCCAGGCCGCCATGTTGGCGGGCCCCGCGCTCGCCGGGGTGGTCATCGCTCAGTGGGGCCTGTCCGCCGCGTACGCCGTCCAGGCCGGGGCGGTCGTGGTCGCGCTGCTCGCGGTCTTCCGACTGCCGTCGATGCCGCCGGTGCGGTCCGCGGGTGTGGGTGGGGGAGAGGGGGCGGGCCCCGGGGCAGCCGCGGGCGCAGACGTAAGCGCAACCACGGCTAAGGGCGCAGCCACAGCCGCGGGCGCGGCGCGGCGGTGGCGGTGGCGGTGGCGTCCGGAGCGTGGTGGGTGGCGGGTGTTGTGGCGCCGCCCGGTGCTGTGGGGGTGTCTGGCCACCGATCTGGCGGCCACCTTGCTGGCCATGCCGATCGCGCTGTTTCCGCTGGTCAACGAGGAACGGTTCGGCGGCAATCCGCGTACGCTCGGACTCTTCCTGTCGGCCGTCGCGGTGGGTGGCATCGTGGCCGGGCTGCTGTCCGGCACGGTGACCCGCTGGCGCCGCAGCGGCCTGGTGCAACTGACCGCGGCCGGCGTCTGGGGCCTGGCCCTGGCCGGCTTCGGGCTCGCCGGGCCGCTGTGGCTGGCGCTCGGCCTGTTGGCCGTGGCCGGCGCGGCGGACACCGTATCGGTCGTCACGCGCAGCACGGTCGTCCAGTTGGAGACCCCGGACGCCTACCGCGGCCGGGTCTCCTCCGCGGAGCATGTGAGCGGCGTCGCCGGACCCCATCTTGGCAACTTCCGCGGCGGAGCCGTCGCTTCGGCGACCTCCGCACCGTTCTCCCTGGTCACCGGCGGCCTGCTCGCGACCCTCGCGATAGTGGCGGTGGCCGCGGCCAATGCGCCCCTGCGCGGCTACCGGACGCCGGGGGCGGCGCCGAAGGAGGGGGCGGCAGGGACGGTCGGGGTGACTGGGGCGGCTGAGGTGTCCGGGGTGCGGCAGGCGGCTGGGGCAGCCGGTGCGGCCGGTGCGGGACCGGCCGATGCCGGGGCACCCGCCGCCGGCCCGGGCCCGACCGAGGCCCTGTGAGGGCCCCGGCCCCGGGCGGCGCTCGGGGCCGGAGAACGGGAGAACAGGAACAGGAACCAGCAGGAGGACGAGATGGGCCCGACCCGTGACGCGGAATTCGAGTCGGAGTGGGAGTGGGACGAGACGCTGTTCCTGGGTGCCGCCCCCTACTCCCGGCGCGGGCGGCTGCCGTACGCGCCGGGGCTGGCCGCTGCGCTCCGTACCGCGTTGGGGCTCGACGGGCGGGGCCGGCTGCTCGACGTGGGGTGTGGGCCCGGCACCCTGGCCCTGCTGCTGGCGGGGCACTTCGCCGAGGTCGTCGGGGTCGATCCGGACGCCGGGATGCTCGCCGAGGCGGAACGCGCGACGGCCGAGGCCCCACCGGCGTCCCGGGTGCGCTGGGTACGCGCCAGGGCCGAGGAACTGCCGACCGGCCTCGGCCAGTTCGACGTGGCGGTGTTCGGCCAGTCCTTCCACTGGATGGAGCGCGCTGCGGTCGCGGCGGACGTCCGGGCCAGGCTGCGGCCCGCCGGGGTGCTGGTGCACGTGTCGGACCTGAAGGGCGAGAACCGTCCGGTGGCCGACCTGCCGCACCCCGCGGTGCCGCGGGCCGCGATCGACGCGCTGGTCAGACGCTATCTGGGCGCGGTACGCCGGGCCGGCCGCGGGTCGCTGCCGCGGGGCACCCCGAGCGGCGAGGCAGCCGTCTTCCGGCGGGCGGGCTTCACCGGACCGCGCCGCCTGACCGTGCCCGGTGGGCAGGGGTTGCAGCGTTCGTACGACGACGTCGTGGCGGGGGTGTTCGCGCTGTCGTCCTCCGCTCCGCACCTGTTCGGCGCGCGGCGCGCCGAGTTCGAGGCGGAGCTGCGGCACCTGTTGGGCGAGACCGCCCCGGCGGGACTCTTCTCCGAACGGCAGCCCAGCACCGAGGTGTTCCTCTGGGAGAACGGCGCGGCCGGGGCGGTGGGCGGCTGAGTCGCGCGCGGCGCGTACTGCCCTGACCGGCGCCGCACCGTGTACTGCCCCGACCGGCGGCGCGGCGCGTACCGCCCTGACGGCCGCACGTCGCGTACCGCCCTGACCAGCCGCGCGCCGCGCGATCCGCCTCCCTCGTCGCTGACCCGCGGACGGTGGCGGAATAAGCCATTCCGTAAGATCTTCCGGTCCGGTGCCGGGCGTTCCGTTCGCGGCGCCCGTGCCGGGCGCATCTGCACCAACGGAAACGGGAGAGAACACATGAAGCGCGTCATACGCGCCCTGGGCGCCGCGTCCGCCACCGCGGTCTTCGCCGGCGGACTGCTGGTCGCCGTGCCGAACTCGGCCAGCGCCAACGACTACGGCTACACCTGCAAGAACTGGAAGGTCGGCAGCTCCAGCTGGTCCGCCGACTGCCATGTGACGCGCGGCAAGGCCCGTACGACGACCGACTGTTCCAACAAGACGCACTACGGCGACTGGGTCGGCAAGGGCTACTGGAAGTTCGAGGGCAAGTGCGGCAAGTACGCGCTGCGGGCGCACTCCGTGGAGTGGAAGAAGTAGTCAACTCCTTGTATTTCATTGCCTTGCATTCCCTTGCCGCGTAATGCAATGCAATGCGTCGCACCGCACCGGCCCGTGGTCCTGGGGACCGCGGGCCGGTGGGGCGTGTGGGGCGGGGGCGGGCCGGGCGGGAGGCGGGCCCCGGTGCGGCCCTGACTGGCCTGATGTCACAGCACGGCCGGCTGGTTCGTCTGAAGATGGAGAGCCGAACCATGCAGGGTGGAGCGTGCGGCGCGGAGGCGGGAGGACGAGGGGCATGCGGGTGTGCGTGACGGTCGGGGGTACGGGGCGGCCGGCCCCACCACCGGAGCCGGGCTGGCCGGACCACGAGCGGGACCGGTACGACCACGGGATGCAGCAGCACCACGGCCCGGACGGGAACCAGCGCCGGGCCCTGCCCGGGAAGCGCCACCGGGCCCGCCCCGAGCCCGGAACGCGGACCGGAACCCGGCCCGAGCCCCGGCCGCAGGCCGACTCCGGGCGGGGGCCGCAGAACGACCCCGAACCCCCGCCGCAGACCGAGCCCAAGCCCCGGCCGCAGGCCGAGCCTCACCGCGCCGAACCCCCTCGCCGGGAGGCGGCCGTATGACGCGGGTGGAGGAGTTCGAAGAACTGCGGCCGATGCTGTTCGCCATCGCCTACCGCATCCTGGGCAGCGTCAGCGAGGCGGAGGACGCGGTCCAGGAGACCTGGTTGCGCTTCGCGAACTCCGCGACCGAACCGAAGTCGACCCGTTCGTACCTGGCCACCGTGGTCACCCGGATCTCGATCGACGTGCTGCGCTCGGCCCGGGTGCGGCGCGAGTCGTACGTGGGCCAGTGGCTGCCGGAGCCGCTGCTGACCGACCCGTACGAGGACCCGGAGCGCTCGGCCGAACTGGCCGACTCGGTGTCGATGGCGGCGCTGTTGCTGCTGGAGCGGCTGAGCCCGCCGGAGCGTGCGGTGTTCGTGTTGCGGGAGGTCTTCGGGTTTGGATTCGCCGACGTGGCAACGGCCGTTGGCAAGTCGCCCGCGGCGTGCCGACAGCTCGCCGTGCGGGCCCGGCGCCACATGGAGGAGGGCCGGCCCCGGTTCGCCGCGGACCGCCGGGAGTGGGAGGAGTTGGCGGATCGCTTCTTCGACGCGTTCCGGGAGGGCGATCTCGACGGGTTGCGCGAACTCCTCGCCGCCGACGTGCAGATGTTCGGCGACGGCGGCGGCAAGGCACCGCAGTGGCGGCCGATCCACGGCGCCGAGCGGGTGGCCCGTACGCTCACGTCGCTCATCAAGCTGTTCACGCAGATGGGGTGCGTGGTCGAGCCGCAGCAGGTGAACGGCGAGCCGGGCGCGATCTTCCGGGACCGCACCGGCCTGGTCATCAACATCCTGGCGATCGACATCAACGACGGCCGCGTCCAGGCCATCCGCTCGGTGATCAACCCGGACAAGCTGCACCACGTGGGCCCGGTGGCCGATGCGTGGGCCATCGCCCGGGAGGCCAACCGCATCCGCCGCTCGACGGGTTGAGCGAAGCCGGTGGCGCGGCGTTCCATGCGCGGTCCGGCGTTCCGCGCTCCTGCCTGTCCGGCCCGGCGCCCCGGCCCGGCGCCCCGGCCCGGCGCCCCGCGCCCGTACCCCCGGCGTGTCTGCCTCGTACGGCTCATACGCCTCGTACGCCTCGTACGCCTCGTACGCCGCGTACCCCGCCGTACCGGCGCGCGGGCGGCGGGTCGGGCCACCGCATACGGGGGCGCCGGAGTCGTCAACCTTCCGGGTAGAAGAGGAAGAGTTGGCAGCCATCGGTGGTCTGCGGGACGTGGGACGAGCCCGCGGGGGCGTGGATGAAGGAGCCGGCGGGGTAGTCGCGTTCGCCGTCGTTGAAGGTCCCGGAGATCACGTAGACCTCCTCGGGGCCAGGCTCGTGCACGTCGACCCCCTCCCAGCGGGTGCCCGGGTCCATCTCCAGCACATGGGCCTTCGCGCCGTTCGCGCCCCTCCACAGCGGGCGGGCCCGGATGCCGGGGAAGAGCTCGCGGACGGGGGCGTCGGCGATGTGCGTCCACACGTAGTCGGGGCTGTTCTGTGCTGTCGTCATGGCTCCAGCCTGCGGTGTTGCGCGCCGCGGGCCGAGTGTCAGAGATGACGTGGTGCGGTACTTTCCTGCCATACTCTCCTGCCATGCACCGCGTCGTGGCCCTGGTCCGCCCGCCCCAGTCGCCCTTCGAACTCGGCTGCGCGGTGGAGGTGTTCGGCCGCCCGCACCCGGACGTCCCGACCCGGTACGCGTTCGAGCTCTGTACGGAGCACCCGGGCCCGGTCGCGACGAGCGCCGGCTACACCATGGACGTCGCGGCCGGGCTCGCCGCGCTCGACCGGGCCGACACGGTGCTCGTACCGGGCTGGCCGCCGGGCGAGCAGGCGGCGTCGCCCGCGGTGCGCCACGCCCTCACGCGCGCGCACGCGCGAGGCGCCCGGCTGGTCAGCATCTGCTCCGGGGTCTTCGCGCTGGCCCACGCCGGCCTGCTGGACGGCCGGCGGGCCGCCGTCCACACGGCGCGGGCCGCGGAGCTCACGACCCGCTACCCGGCCGTCCGCGCCGATCCGCAGGTGCTGTACGCGGACCACGGCGACGGCGCCACCAGCGGGGGCGCCGGCGCCGGCATCGACCTCTGTCTGCACCTGGTGCGTAGCGACCACGGTGCCGGGTACGCGGCGCAGGTCGCCCGGCACCTGGTGATGCCGCCGCACCGGGAGGCCGGCCAGGTGCCGTACGCGGCGCCGCCGCACCCGCGGCAGATCGACGGCACGCTTGCGCCCCTGCTGGAGTGGGCGGCGCAGCGGTTGGCCGAGCCGCTGTCCGTCGACGACCTGGCCGCTCGGGCCGGCCTGTCGCCGCGCACCCTGGCCCGTAGGTTCACCGACCAACTCGGCACCAGCCCCGGCCACTGGCTGCTGACCCAGCGGATCGCCGCGGCCAGGGAACTCCTGGAGACCACGGATCTCCCGCTGGAGGCCGTCGCCCACCGTACGGGCCTCTCGTCGGCCACCAACCTCCGCCGCCGGTTCCGCACGACGCTCGACACGACGCCGGGCGCGTACCGCAGGGCGTTCCGGTCGGCGGTGGGGTGAGGGGCGCCGCCGACACCCCGCCCGCCGCTCGCGCCCGCCGGCCCACCGCGCCTACCAGGTCGTTCCCGGCACCGCCGCCACCAGGCCGCCGTCGATGATCAGGTCCTGGCCGGTGACGTACGACGCCTCGTCGGAGGCGAGGAAGGCCACGGCGCCGGCGACGTCGTCTGCGGTGCCGATCCGTCCGACGGCGATGTCGGCGACCACGTCGGCGTGCGCCTCGGGGGCGACGGCGGCGTGGAACATCGCGGTCTCGATGTAGCCGGGGCTGACCGAGTTGACCCGGATGCCGCGCGGCCCGAGCTCCGCCGCGAGGGTGTGCGCCAGGTTGTGCACGGCGGCCTTGCTGGCCGAGTAGAGCGCCCCGGCGGGCAGCCCGCGGTGCACCGTCCACGAGGCGTTGATCACGATCGCTGCCCCGTCGGCGAGCAGCGGGCGCACCTTGCCGAGGGTGAAGAAGACGCCCTTCACGTTGATGTCCATGACCCGGTCGTACTCGGCCTCGGTGACCTCGTCGGTCGGCTGGAAGGAGGCGACGCCGGCGTTGGCGAAGACGACGTCGAGCCGGCCGAACCGGGTACGGACCGCCTCCGCCAGCGCATCGAGGTCCGGCAGGTGGGCGACGTCGCCGCGGACCGCGAACACCCGCTCGGCGCCGCCGAGCTCCGCCACCGCGGCCTCCAGCCGCCCCGCGTCCCGCCCGGTGATCACCACCGAGGCCCCCTCGGCCACCAGCCGCCGCGCGACGGCCAGCCCCATCCCGCTGCTCCCCCCGGTGACCAGCGCGACCTTCCCGGTGAACCGCGCCCCCGAAGCGGGCCCGGCGCCCCGCGTGCGCCGGCCGCCGGACGTGCTCTGCGCGGGCCGCGTGCTCGAAGTCTGCTGTGTGTGCTGCGTCTGCTGTGTGTGCTGTGTGTGCTGTGTGTGCTGCGTGCGCTGTGTGTGCTGTACGTGCTCTGCCATGCGGCGAGCCTGCCAAGGCCGCGTACGGGGAAACAGTGCGCAGCTATCCAGGGCCTGCCACCACCACCTTCAGGCGCCGCCCGCAGCCACACCCTCAGCCACCACCTTCAAGAAATGCCCAGCTCACGGGTGAGCCGGGCGTAGGTGTCGGTGCCCGGGCGCGGGTTGTAGAGGACCAGGTGCCACTGCGGCCGGTCGGTCACGGTGAGCGTCGTGGTGTCGAACAGCAGCTCACCGGCGTCCGGATGGTGCACGGCCTTCCTGGTGGGCCGGTGGCTGCCCACCTCGTGGCGCTCCCACAGCGCGACGAACTCCGGGCTCACCGCACTGAGGTCGGCCACGATCCGGGCGAACTCCGGGTCGCCGGGGAAGTGCGCCGCGTCGGCCCGGAAGTCGGCCACCACGGCCGGCGCGATCTGCGCCCACTCGGCCTCGTGGGCGCGGTAGCGGGCGCTGGTGAAGAAGGTGACCAGACAGTTGTGGTCGCCCTCGGTGAAGCCGAGCAGCGCATCGGCGGCGGCGTTGCGGGCGATGATGTGCCAGTGCCGGTCCTGCAACATCGCCGGCCGCGGCGACCAGGCGTCCAGCACGTCCCGCAACTCCGCCGGCACGGCGTCCTCGCGCGGCCCGCGCGCGGGCGGCGGATTGAGGCCGGCCAGCAGGTACAGGTGCGCCCGCTCCGGCTCGGCCAGCCGCAGCGCACCGGCGATCGCGTCCAGCACCTCGGCCGACACGTTGATGCTGCGCCCCTGTTCGAGCCAGGTGTACCAGGAGACCCCCACCCCGGCGAGCACGGCCACCTCCTCCCGCCGCAGCCCCGGGGTCCGCCGCTTCCCGACCGCGGCCATCCCCACCTCACCCGGTGTGAGCCGCGCCCGCCGCGTCCGCAGAAACGCACTCAACTGCTCACGCCGCATCCGCGCGTCCGTCCCGGGGTGGCTGGCCATACGCCATGGTAGGCACGGGGGTGGGTGGGGGCCGGATGGTGTGGGTGGGCCGGCTGGTACGTACGGGGGGCTGGCCGCCGGGCGGGCCCGCGGAACCTCGCAACTGCTCACCGCACAGGTCTGGTTCGGCCAGCGATGGGGCGGTAGCCGCGTAACCTCCCAGGCGCGTATAACGGTCGGTGACTCGACGGCTACATGATGAAACCGAGGGGGTCCGCATGGCGCGTACCGCGCATCAGGACGACGCATGGGCGGCGGCGTTCCGGGACGTGCCGCGATCGGCCTTTCTGCCCGAGCTGATGTGGCCGTTCGACATGGGCGCCGGTCGGAGCGTCGCGGTCAGTGCGGCGGAGGAGCCGGCCGAGTGGGCGCGGTGTGCGGCTGCCGACGTGCCGATCGTCACGCAGTGGGACGACGGCGAACACGTGGGGGACGCGCCGGGGACCGTGTCCACCAGCTCCGCCTCCATGCCGAGCGTGGTCGTCGGCATGCTGCGTGACCTGGACGTTCGGCCCGGCCACCGGGTGTTGGAGATCGGCACGGGCACCGGCTGGAACGCGGCGCTGCTGGCCCACCGGGTGGGGCCGCGGAACGTCGTCACGGTGGAGGTGGACGAGGCCGTGGCGGCGACGGCGCGCGCGGCCCTGGAGCGCTTCGGCGCGCCCGTCCGCGTCGTGCGCCGGGACGGTCTCCTGGGGTGCGCGGAGGCGGCTCCGTACGACCGGACCATCGCCACCTGCGGACTGCGGTCCGTGCCCTTCGCCTGGGTGGAGCAGAGTCGGCCCGGCGCGGTGATCGTCGCGCCCTGGGGGACCCACTTCGGCAACGGCGACGCGGTGGCCAGGCTGGTCGTCGCCGCCGACGGGCGGAGCGCGTCCGGGGCGTTCACCGGCCCGGTCGAGTTCATGAAGCTGCGGGCGCAGCGCCTGCCGCCCGTCCAGCACGACGCGTACGTGCCGCGCAGCGTGGCCGACGGCGACGAGTCGGCCAGCGCCGTCACCGAGGAGCGGTTCGTGTCGGGCCGGTTCAGCGCCCAGCAGTTCGCGCTGGGGCTCCAGGTGCGGGACTGCTGCCACGTCGTCGCGGCGAAGGAGGACGGGGCGCGGCCCGTCTGGTTCTACGGGCTGACCGACCGTTCGTGGGCGTGCGCGCAGTTCCGCGACGGGGCGCGGACGCGCGTGTGGCAGCAGGGGCCGCGCCGGCTGTGGGACGAGACGGAAGCCGCCCTGCGCTGGTGGGAGGGGCAGGGCCGGCCCGGCTTCGAACGCTTCGGCCTCACGGTGGACGCGGAGGGCGAGTGGGCGTGGTGGGGGGCGCCTGATCGGCGGGTTCCGGATCGGCGGGTACGGGTCTGACCGGGGGGGTTCGAGCTCGCGCGTACGGGCCTGACCGGCGGGTTTCCACCGGGGCAGGGTGCGCCGGGTCAGAGTGCGCCGGGCTTGCGCTTACGGGCCGGACCCGGCGCGTTCCCGTCGGATCGGCGGGTGCCGGTCCGTTCCGGTTCGCGTTGCGCGGGCGAGGTGTGGGGGCAGGGGGCGGGGTGGGTACCGGGGGGGGGGGGGGGGGGGGCGCCCCCCCCCCCCCCCCCCCCCGGCGGGCGGCCGCCCCCCCCCCCCCCCCCCCCCCCCCCCCCCCCCCCCGCGGGCCCCCCCCCCCCCCCCCGGGGCCCGGGCCGCCCCCGGGGTGCGGGGCCTGGTGGGGGGGCGTGCGGGGCCTGGTGGGGGGGCTTGGGGCCGGGGGTGCGTCGCTCAGTCGCGGGCGTCGTCGGCCGGGGTTGACGCGGCTCCGGCGTCTGCTGCCCGCTGCCGCTGCGCATCGCGGGAGCCGCTGGCCCTCGATGCGTCGGCGTCGCGACCCGCGTCGCCAACGTCGGCGCCCGCCGGTGGAGTTGGTCTTGGTGGCCCTGCCACCGCATCCGCGGAGGCGTCGTACGGGGCCGGGTCGGGGCCCGCGGCCGGGTCGGAAAGCGGGCCTGCGCTGGGCTGGGGGCCACGGTCGGTGGCACCGGCTATGCCCCCACCGGGCGCGACGTCCGGAGTGCGGCCGGGGGCGGGTGTGGCGTACGGGGCGGAGGGCGGCGCTGCGGTACCGGCGGCCGTGACGGGCGGAGCTGCGGCGAACGTCGCCGCTCCGCCGGCCGGCGCCGCTCCACTAGCCGGCGCGTCGCCGCCAGCCGCGGCGGCGGAGCCCCCGAACCCCGCGGGCCGGCCGGGCCCCGGGCCGGCGGTCGGCTGCGCGGGGCCGATGCCGTTCTCCTTGCGGAAGGACTCGTAGATCTGGAGCAGCACCTGCTTCTGCCGCTCGGTCAGCGTCGGATCGGTCAGGATCGCGCTGCTGACCTCGGCCTCGGCCCGGTCCCGCGCATCGAGGATGCCGGCCTGCACGTACAGCGTCTCGGCCGAGATCCGCAGCGCCTTGGCCAACTGTTGCAAGATCTCGGCACTCGGCTTGCGCAGCCCGCGCTCGATCTGACTGAGGTACGGATTGGACACCCCGGCGGCGTCCGCGAGCTGCCGCAGGGAGAGCTGCGCGGTACGCCGCTGCTCCCGCAGAAACTCGCCGAGGTTGCCGACGTTCAGTGCTCCCATGTCTGCGATGCTGCCTCGCCTTGCTAACTTTTGCAAGCGAGGTGCTTGCAGGAGTGGGGGTGGGGTGGCTGGTGGAGGCCGGGGGCGGGCCGGATGATCAACGTCCTGCCTCTGAAGCACCCGCTGGATCAGGCCCCTTCGACACCGACATGCGTGCGGTGGTGACGAGGGGTGTCGATCTCATCGAGCAGGGCCATCGCGAAGTCGCCGTGGGAAATGCGACTGGCCATGTTGACGTCTGCCGTGGAGTATCGGCCAGAGCCCGCACCGGCATGATCGAAATCACCAGCCGGACTGATGATCAACCAGTCAAGGGGAGTCACCGCGGCACGCAGCACCGATGTCCCGGCCGCATGGCCAAGGCAGAGGGGCCGGTACTCCTTCGGAAAGCCAGAAGCGTCCATCAAAGGCGTCCCCTCAGTGGTCTCCAGTGTTGCCGCCAGGCCGACAGCGACCAACCGGCCCACCCCCGCTCGCGCCAGCCCATCGAGGAGAGCGCGGGCCGCGGCTGTGAAGAAGACGTCCGGCTGGGCGCCGGCGTCGTATGCGGCCATGATCGCCGCATCATGCCCGGCCGCGAGATCGGCAACAGCGTCCGTGTCAGTGACATCACCGCTCACCAGACGGACTCCCGCACCTTCCATGTCCGGGTACCTGGACGCGTTCCGGACGACTGAAGTGACGTGGTGCCCCCGGCGGAGAGCCTCACCCACAGCCGCCCGTCCGACTCGCCCGCCTGCACCGAAAACAAGGACCTTGCCCATGGATTACCTCGCTCGCGCCTCAAGGAGATCTGTCCGCTGACATGCCCAAGCAAGGTAGCCACACTCATGGTTACCTCCTGGATACCGCACTACGGTGGCACTGTGACCAAGCCCCTGGACCCAGAGATGTTCGACCCGCTCTGCCCCTCTGACCTGGTGCCTTTCCGCGTGGGGGACAAATGGGCCGGGATGATCATCCAGTGCCTTGAGGACGGTCCCCGCCGGTTCTCCGAACTACGGGTCCCACTACGGAACATCACGGCCAAGGTGCTCACACAGTCCCTCCGGGCCCTGGAACGTGACGGCTTCATCGTCCGAACGGTCCACTCCGGACCCGCTCGCCACGTCGAGTACGAACTCACCTCGCTCGGCCGGAGTCTCCTTGACCTGCTCGCCGCGGCACGCACCTGGGCAGAGGCACACCTGGACGAACTCATCGACGCCCACGAAGCGCACCACCCGCCGGCCGAGCCGGCAGACACGACCCCGTGCCCAAGGCCAGACACCTCATCTTGACCGAGACAGAATCTCCAGAAGCGTCTCACTCAACTGAGGCACCCCAGGTCAGCGCATCATCTGCGTTCTCCGGGGGCTCCGCGTTCCGAGTCGTCGCCCGGCGGAAGGTGGTCTCTGGGTTGGACTTGGTCGGGTCGTTGAGTGGCGGGTGTTCCTTGTCTGCTTCGGGAACGCTGGGGCCCCAACCGTCAGCGCTCACCGTGAGCGCGCCCGATCCGACCGCACCGGTGATGAGGAAGGCGACGCCTCCACGGCTGTAGAGGAACATGTTCGTCTCCCTTGCTCAGTTGTGGCCGTGTCCGTGGCCGTGGCCGGAGCCGTCGTTGTGGTTGTGGCTGCGTGATGTGGTTGCGCTTCTGGCGCCCCGCCGCGAGGCCCCGCCCAGAACCAAGGCGCCCCACTCCGGGGCCGGGCCACCCCGCAGGGCCCAGCCCCCCGCCCCAGCCCGCGCCCCAAGATCAACGCGCGTCCTCCGTCAGGAAATCCAGCAGGATCTGGCGGCTGGTCTGGGCGGTGAGGCTGCCGTACGCGTCGTCGAAGGCGTGTTCCGCGAAGGGGAGTTCCTCGACCTTGGCCTTGACGCCCTGCTCCTTGAGCGCGTCGCCGAAGTCGTGGACGGATTCGGGGCGGGCGCTGCGGTCGCGGTCGCCGACCACGAGCAGGGTGCGGGGCAGGCCGGGGCGGATGGTGGAGGTCGGGGACACCTCGCGGTAGCGGTCCGGGTACTGCTCGGGGGTGCCGCCGGTGAACAGCTCCGCCGCGTTGCGGGTGCCGGCCACATCGTCCTTCCACATCCGCGTGACGTCGGTGCTGGGGTAGAAGCCGACCACGGCGGCCGGGGGCTTCGGGGTGCTGCCGTCGGGAGCCTTGATCGCGCCGTCGTGCAGGCGGTACGCGGCGTTCATCGCCAGGGTGCCGCCCGCCGACATGCCGCCGAGCGCGATCCGCTCGTCGTCGACCCCGTACGCGTCGGCGTTCCGCTGTACCCAGCCCAGCGCGGACACCAGGTCCTGCGGGGCCTTGTCCCAGGTGGGGCGGTCGGGGGTGGCTAGCCGGTAGTCGACGGCGAAGGCCGCGACGCCGTGGTCGGCGAGCCAGCGGCCGGTGCCGCGCAGGTCGCTCTTGTCGAAGGTGTGGAAGCCGCCGGAGTGGGCGAGCACGACCGCCGGGGTCTTCTCGCCCGGGGCCCGCTTCGGCAGGTACGCGTCCACGCGCAGCGGCTCGCCGCCGGGGCGCGCGTACGTCTTCGTCGCGTCCGGCTTCGCCGCCGGGTAGCCGAGTTCGGTGAACACCTGGCCGAAGGAGACGTCCACGCCGGCCTCGTGCGCGGCCCGGAACTGGATTCCGCCGATGGTCAGCGCCCCCAGCGTGCACAGCGACGTGATGACGGTGACCGTACGGCCCCAGCGCACCAGCCCGGCCCGCCAGGCCAGTACGGCGAGCGCGGTCGCCACCAGCGCGACCGCGGCGATGTGGAACGGGTACTGCCCGCCGAGCACCGGCCCGATCACCCCCGCCTTGGGAATCGCCGGGACGTACGCGCCCAGGACGATCGCGAGGACCAGGAACGCGAGGAACGAGGCCAGGACGGCGGACGCGACCCGCAGGACGCGGAGCAGTCGTCCCCGGAGCAGCCGGCCGCGGGCCGGTGTGCTGCGTACGGGTCCGCCGGGTACCGGTCCTTCGGGCGGTGTGGTGGGGCTGGTGTGGGTGGTCATGGCTGTGCTCCTGCAGTGGTGCGGGGGGACGGGGGCTTCGCTGCCCACGAGGCGTGGCGTGAGCCGTGGGGCCGCCCGATCAGCGTGCGGATCGGGCGAGGCCGGCCCGCACAGGGCGAGTTCGACCCGCGCAGGGCGAGTTCGCCCTACACGAGGCGAGTCCGGCTCACACAAGAAAGGTAGGAATCGGGCACCCGTGCCGGCCTCCCGCTGGGGAGCCAATCTGCCGCGTGGCTCTCAGGTAGGGGGCGGAGGGGAGGACTCGGGAAGCCCTCCCGGAAGCCCCGGGAACCCCAAAGGATTCAGGAGGACCTAGAGAGACCGGCAAATGCTCAGAAATGCCTGGCGATACCCAGCAATGCCAGGGAGCGCCGCGCGCCTTGCGCGGCCCACACGTCCTGCGCGGCCCGCGCCTCCCGCCTGCCCCGTACGACCGCTGCCCCGTACGACCGCTGACCCGTACGGTCACAGCCCCGTACGGTCACAGATCGGTGCGGCCGGGGGCCACCAGCCCCGTTTCGTACGCGAAGACCGCCGCCTGCGTGCGGTCCCGCAACTGGAGCTTCTGGAGAATGCTGCCCATATGGGTCTTGACGGTCTGCTCGGCGACGACGAGTTCGCCGGCGATCTCCGCGTTGGACAGGCCCCTGGCGACGAGGGTCAGCACCTCGGTCTCACGGTTGGTGAGTTCGTCGATCCGCACCTGAGTGGGGGCCTTCGGTGAGTTGCTCAGCCGGGAGAACTCGGTGATGAGCCGCTTGGTGATCTCCGGAGAGAGCAGGGCGTCGCCGGCGGCCACGGTGCGTACGGCCTCGGCGAGTTGGACCCCGGAGGCGTCCTTGAGGAGGAAGCCGCTGGCGCCGGCGCGCAGCGCCTCGTACACGTACTCGTCGAGGTCGAAGGTGGTCAGGACCAGGATCTTGGTGGGCAGGTCAGGCTGCCGGGTGATCTGGCGGGTGGCTTCGATGCCGTCGAGTCCGGGCATCCGGATGTCCATCACGATCACGTCGGGGCGTAGTTCCCCGGCCGCGGCCACGGCCTCCCGGCCGTCCACGGCGGTCGTGACCACGTCGATGTCGGGCTGGGCGCCCAGCAGTACCGAGAACGCTTCGCGGACCATCGCCTGGTCGTCGGCGATCACCACTCGGATCGTCATGCGGTGTCCTCCTCGTCTGGCTGGCGGGCGGTGGGGGGAGCCGGCCGGGCTGCTGGATCTGCTGGATCTGCCGGTGGGCTCGGGTCGCTCGGGGCCGCGGGCGTCGGCAGCAGGGCCACCACCTCGTAGCCGCCGTCCGGCGCGGGC
Source organism: Streptomyces sp. HSW2009 (assembly GCF_040240285.1). Classification (NCBI taxonomy): domain Bacteria; kingdom Bacillati; phylum Actinomycetota; class Actinomycetes; order Kitasatosporales; family Streptomycetaceae; genus Streptomyces; species Streptomyces sp. HSW2009. The sequence continues at coordinate 21,729 of NZ_JBEHZD010000044.1, forward strand.
GCGGCGGAGAGTTCGCCGCCGAGCATCGCGGCGCGTTCGCGCATGCCCAGGACGCCGTGCCCGGCGCCCGGCGACGGCTGGCCGGGCTGCTGCCCGGGGCCGTTGCGTACCCGCAGGTGAAGCGCAGTACGGGTGTAGTTGAGCTCGACACGGGTGCGGGCGCCGGGGGCGTGCCGCAGGGTGTTGCTGAGCGCCTCCTGCACGATCCGGTACGCAGAGAGCTCGACCCCTTCGGGCAGCGGGCGGCGGTCGCCCGAGGTCGTCGCCGTCACGTCGAGCCCGGCCCTGCGCACGCCGGCGAGCAGGTCGTCGAGCCGTTCCAGGGTGGGCTGCGGGGCCTCGGGGCCGCTGCCGGCGGGGCGGTCCTCGGAGCGCAGCACGCCGAGCAGACGGCGCAGTTCGGTCAGCCCCTCCAGGGCGCCCGCGCGGATGTCGGCCAGCGCCGCGACCAGCTCGGGGGGCGGGTCGGCGACCCGGTACGGGGCGGCGTCGGCCTGGATGGAGATGACGGACATGTGGTGGGCGACCACGTCGTGCAACTCGCGTGCGATGCGGGCGCGTTCCTGGAGGACGGTGCGGTGGGCCCGCTCCTGCGCCAGGGTCGCCTCCTGCTCCGCGAGCCGGCTGCGGACCTCCCTGACCCGGCGCACCCCGACCGCGGCGGCCATGACCAGGGCGAACTCCGCGAGCACGATCACCACGAAGCGCCAGGGCCACGTCCCGCCGCCGGCCAGTTGCAGCCCGAGCAGCAGGACGGCGCTCAGCAGCACGGTCTCGTACGTCACCCGTGGCCGGTTGCGCAGGGCGATGAGGAACAGCAGCCCGGCGTGTACGGACCACGCCCACCCCTCGTACGGGCCGAAGGACGCGCGGAGCGAGAACACCGGCAGTAGTACGAGCGACAGCCACCAGGCCGGCACCGGCCAGCGCAGTGCCACCACGAGCAGCGCCGCGTGGCCCATCCCGACGGGCCGCGCCGCGATGTCCTCGGTGCCGGGCCCGGCCGCGAACGCCCCCCCCGCGCCCACGGCGAGGTACGGCAGCCACCGCAGCGGCTTCGGCCCCGTCATGGGCGGCATGGGCTGCGGGGCCAGGGCGAACAGGTCCTCTCGTACGGTGCGGAGCGCTCGGCCGCGGGGCGCTTCGCCACTGGGTGCTCCATCGCGGGGCGCTTCGGTGCTGAGCGCTCTGCCGCTGGGTGCCCTGTGCGCCGTCTCCTTCTCGGCCCTGTCCATGTGGTCAGTATTGTCCAGATTGTTCATGGGGTGGCTCCCTGGTGATCGTGGGAGCCCGGTCGGGTGGTGGTTGCTGACGCTGGCCTTGCGGGTGGGTTTCCTGGCGGGCCTTCCGTCGGGTTTCTCGGTAGGTCTTCCGCCGGGTTTCCCGCTGGGGGCGTCGGGGACGCGGTCCGGTGGTTGGCCGGGGCGGTCCGGGTCGGCTCGCATTGCTCGCGTCAGCTCGTACCAGCTCCTGAGCCCGCCCCTCGGGCACTCGTCCGCAGACGAAGCTACCGAGCGGGGGCGCTGGTCGCCTCATGCTGTGGAGCCGTCTTCGATCTGGCTCTCAGGTATGAGGCATGAGGTGTGAGGGCGCGGGGTTGGCGTCGGGGTGGGGCGTGCGGGCGACCGACGAACAGCGGGGTGCGAACGGCCCGCCCGCGAGGGCGGGAGCCACCTCAGGCCGGCCCCAACCCCCCGACCAGGGATCGGGTCACCAGGTCCGCCCCCTGGGCCGTGGTCAGTTCCGGCATCTCGTGGGCGGCGATGTTCGTCAGGTGGACGAGGAGGGAGCGGGCCCAGCGGTCGGGGAGGTCCGTGCGGATGGTGCCGGCGCGGGCCGCTCGGGCCAGGAAGGCGTCGAGCTGTTCGAGCAGGGCGGCGAGGCGGGCCGCGACCGCCTCGTCCTGGACCTGTTGCAGGTCGACCGGCCACCGCCGGCTGGCGGCGATGATGCCCTCCGCGTACCGGTGCAGCGCCACCAGCACGGGCGCCTCGGCCAGCCGCGCCTCGGCGACGACCGCTTCGCAGGCGTCCAGCTTGGCCGCGTGGACGGCGGTCAGCAGGGCCTCGCGGGTGGTGAAGCGCCGGTAGACGGTGCGCCGGTCGACGCCCGCCGCCGTCGCGATCGCGGCGATGCTCGTACCGGGGTCCTGCGCCAGGAGGCGGGCCCCAGTCTGGAGGACGGCGTCCAGATTGCGTGCTGCGTCGGCTCTCATCGTCATCGGAGCATACGGACCGTGCGGAGCATTCGGACTGTGCGGAGCATTTGGACTGTGTGGGGCATGCGGACCGTGCGGAGCGCGCGGCGGGCTGAGGGTCGGGTGCGTGGGGCTCATGGGCCGGAATTCGCCCCATGGGGATTGCGGTTCACCGCTCAAGTGTCACATAGTTGTGGCTGTTGATCGGCTCGGTGCGTCCGCCGCCGAGGCGTCCCTCGTTCCTGGAGCCCTGCGTGAGCCCTGTCCACCTGTCGGAGAAACTGCAACGCGTCCTCGATTCCCGGGTCTTCGTCACCGTGGCGACCCTCCAACCCGACGGCAGCCCGCACCAGTCGGTGGTCTGGGTGGGGCGGGACGGCGACGACCTCTTCTTCGTCACCGGCGTCGACAAGATCAAGGTGCGCAACCTGCGCCGCGACCCGCGGCTGAGCGTGACGGTCAACCCGCCGGACGAACCGTACGGATACGCGGTGATCACCGGCGCCGCCCGCTTCGAAGGCCCCGGCAGCCGCGCGCGCATGGACGAACTGGCCGTCAAGTACACCGGCAAGGTCTACGCCGAGCACCACCCGGAGTCCTACGCCACGCTCCCCGAGCTGGTCACTGTCCGCGTCACCCCCGTGAAGATCGCGGCCCGGTTCCTATGAGGCGGGGTGAGGAAGAGCAGATGAGGCGGAGTGAGGAAGAGCAGACGAGAGGAAGAGCAGGCACGAGGAAGGGTGGGCGCGGGGATGAGCGCACACGAGAGCGGGGCGACGTGGTGAAGACGTATGTGATCACCGGCGGCACGGACGGCATCGGCAGGGCGCTCGCCGACATGTATCTGGACCGGGGGCAGGAAGTCGTGGTCGTCGGCCGCAACGCCGAGAAGGGGCGGGCGTGGCTCGACGCCGCGCGGCGCAGCGGTGCCGCCGGGCGGGCCCACTTCCTCCGCGCCGATCTGAGCCTGCTGTCCCAGACCAGGGCAGTGGTCAGCGAGATCAAAGCCGGTTTCGCGAAGATCGACGCCCTGGTGCTGTGCGCCCGGCACTTCAGGACCACGCGGCTGGTCACGCCCGAGGGGTTCGAGAACACCTTCGCGCACTTCTACCTCAGCCGCTTCGTCCTCAGTCACGGCCTCGCCGACCTGCTGGAACCCGCCCCCGCCCCGGTCATCCTGAACGTCGCAGGACCCGGCGGCACCGCGCCGATCCACTGGGACGACCTGCAACTGACCCGGAACTACGACGGGCAACGGGCGCTCGCACAGGGCGGGCGGCTCAACGACCTGCTCGCCGTCGCCTTCGCCGACGCCCGACCGGCGACGCGGGTGCGGTACGTCCTGCACGGCCCGGGCACGGTCCGTACCAGCTTCTCCGGCCAGTACACCCCGGAGGTGGCAGCACAGATCGAGACGATCCGCCGCTCGGCCCGCCCGGTCCACGAGGCGGCCACCACGATCACCCACCTCCTGGACACCCCACCCACCACCCGCCTCAGCGCCTTCGCACAGTCCACGCCGCTCAGTTCGGACGGGCCGTCGTTCGCGCTGGCGGACGCCCGGCGGTTGTACGCGCGCACGCGGGAGCTGTTGGGGGACTGAGGCCGGGGGCGCGGCCCCGTCGGCCCTCCGGCCGCTCCCCATCGGTCGGAGTTATCGGCCGGAGGTTGGGCTCGTGGCGAAAGTTTCTGAGGCGTGGGTGCCGGGGTGTCAAGGTCCTCGTATGGGGCGAGGAATGAGGGACGGTATGGACGTGCTGCGGCTTGATCTCGGGTATTTCGTTCGGCCAGCCGTGGAAGTCGGGGGCGAGGAGCCGCGGGTGGAGGCCGTGCTGGGTTATGTGGTGCGGCATCCGCGGGGTGTGGTGCTCTTCGATACGGGGATGGGGGCGGCCACGCCGGAGACCGAGGCGCATTACCGGCCGCGGCGGCGGGGGCTGGTGGAGGCGCTTTCCGGGGCGGGCATCGGGCTCGATGACGTGGCCCTGGTGGTCAATTGCCATCTGCATTTCGATCATTGCGGGGGGAATCCACTGCTGGCCGGAAAGC
>NZ_JBEHZD010000440.1:0-6906 GCF_040240285.1 Streptomyces sp. HSW2009
GGGGGGGGGGGGGGGGGGGGGGCCCGGGCGGGGCCGGGGGGGGGGCCGGGGGCCGCCGGGGCGGGGGGGGGGGGGGCGGGGGCGGGCGGCGCCCCGGCGCCGGGCCGCCTCCACCTCGCCGCGCCGGTCCACCGGAAACGCGTTGAACAGCAGCGCCGTCGCCGCGCCGGTCAGCCGCGAGGCGAAGAAGTGGTCGGCGGCGGCACCCACCGTCGTCCGCGCCGCGACGGCACCCGGCAGCGCCCCGAGAATCAGCGGCGTGTCGAGGTGGCTGGCGTGGTTGGACACGAACACCCCCGGGCCGCGCAGGCCCGCCCCCCGGTCGCGCCCCGTCACCGCCGGCCGGACGTGCGCCCACAGCAGCGGCTTGAACACCCCGGTGCGCAGCGCGTCCCGGGCCAGCGCGGCCGGCGCCGACCGCGCCCAGGCGGTACGGAAGGGCGCCGCACGCCGCGGCGGACGCTGCTCCGGAGGCAGCCCGCGCGGCAGCGGCGCCCGCCCGCGCCAGTCACGCCCCTGCCGCAGCAGCGCCAGGTCCCGGAGCCATCCCGTACCGGGCCCGGCCGCCGCCCGGCCGCCGCCCCACCGTTCGACGAACCACCCGGCGGACCCCCGCCGCTGGCCGCCGGTCACGAGACCGCCGCCATCGTCAGCGGCGGGGCGTGCAGATAGGTGATCTCCGGATGGCGGCCCACCGTGTGCGAGGCCAACTCCAGGGCGTCGGCCAGCGTGCTGGCCGCGCGGAACCCCAGCCGGGCGGCGACCGCGGGATCGGCCCCCACGAAGATCACGTCGCCCAGGTGCTCCAGCGCGTGCGCGCACCAGTACCACATGTAGAAGGGGTGAACCCCGTGGTAGGCGTAGCTGCGCCGGTACAGGTGCACGTACCACGGGTCGGTGGCGAACTGCTCCTCGAACTTGCTCTCCACCACCGCCGGATCGGTCGACCTGGACAGCACGTCCGCGTAGAAGTCGAGATAGCTCGGATGGTGCACCGTGTGGAACTCGTTCGGCAGCGGGTGGTAGAAGATCCCCACGCCGCCCCGCCGCACGATCGGCTTGTTCAGGTACATGTTGAACAGGTAGCCGAGCCCCATCGAGGCGACCAGGATCGGGTTCATCACCGAGTTCACGTTGTACGGGCACAGGTACGGCACGCCGAAGACGCCCACGTCCGCCTGGCCCGACACCGGAGTGACCTGCTGACGGTGCACCTGCCGCAGGGTCAGCGGGTGCACCGCGCTCGGCGCCCCGGCGGCCACGCTGGTCACCCCCCACGGCGCGGCCACCCGGTGGAAGGCCCGCCGGCGCAGTGCGGGCGCGAGCAACCGGGTGCCGCGCCGCGCCGCCACGTACGCGGTCTGGTCCGCCGCGCTCCACTCCCACTCGCGCTTGCTGAGGAAGCCGAGCGGGGCCGGGAAGGCGTCGTTGTTCAGCGCCGTCTCCACCGTGAAGACCTTGACCTGACCACCGATCAGATCGTGCATCCGGCCGTACGAGCGGTGCATGGCCGAGTGGTCCGGGTCGTTGAAGGAGCGCGAGTGCCGGAGGGTGTCCACGTTGTGGTGGTGGCGCAGGCTGCGGTAGCTGGCGAGGCCGACCGCCACCGACTTGGCGCCGCCGTTCATCGCCACCAGCGTGATGTTCACGTACACGATCAGGTCGCTCTCCGCGGCCCGCCGGTTGATCTCCACGTCCTCGCCGTGCCCGGTGCGGCCGAGGTGCACCAGGTTGGCGTGGTCCTCCGCGTCGTGGTTGCGCAGGTGCTGCGGGAAGAACGAGCGGAACACCCGGTCGCCCACCACATGGCGCAACTCGGCCGGCGTCATCCGCCGGTGCAGCGCGTTCGCCGCGAGCAACTCCACGTCGTCCACCCGGTGCCGGGCGGCCAACTCCAGTACGTGCTCGATGATCCGCTGTCGCACGTCCGGGCTGCGCATCGGCGGCAGCGGCAGCGACAGATCGTCGAAGACGATGGTCAGCCGCATGCCGGGGCGCAACAGCGCGGGCAGCGGCTCGATGCCGTGCGGCTGGTGCAGGGCATGGTCAATGGCCCCGTCCAGATCGCGGATGCCCGGCAACGAGGTGGGCGGATACACCACCCGGCTCCCCTCGGGCAGCCGTTCGAGACGGAACCCCTCGCCCTCGCTGACCAACAACGGCGGTGTGCGCCGGTCGACTTCGATGACCAACCCTGGCCTGCTCATGCCTCACTCCTCGGGGCCTCGTGGCGCGCGCCGGCCACGACCGCGTCGGCCAGCGCCTCCCAGCGGGTGCCTGGGTGCGTGCCCCAGCGCACGACGGGCCAGTGGTGGCGGGCCGCGTACCGGTACAGCCGCAGCTCGGGGTTGACCGCGCAGGGCCGGCCGACCAGGGAGAGGAACGGCCGGTCGGAGTAACTGTCGGCGTACCCGTACGAACGGTGCAGCGACAGGCCCCGCTCGCGGGCGTACTCCCGCAGCCAGGCGGCGCGCGCCTCGCCGACCACCGGCGGCGCGGTCAGCCGGCCGCTCAGCACCCCGCCCCGGCTCTCCAACCGGCAGCCGACGACCTCGTCGAACAGCGGGCGCAGCGGCTCGACGAGCACTTCGAGGCTGCCGGTGACCAGCACCGTGCGGTGCCCGGCGGCCCGGTGTTCGCGCACCCGCCGCACGGCATCCGGCAGCACCCGCCGCAACAGCGCATCGGCCAGCGCCTCCCGCACCAGCGCGTGCAACTCCGCCTCGTCGGCCCCGCGGTAGCGGTGCAGGAAGGCCCGGACGAAGGCGGCCCGGTCGCCCCGGTCCGCGTGCAGGTAGCGGGGCGCGGAGCACAGCAGGTCGAGCAGTTCGGCCGCGCGGGCGGGCAGCGGGCCCGAGGCGAGGCGGGCCCACAGATAGGACTCGACCATGTCGGCGGCGACGACGGTGCCGTCCAGGTCGAAGACCGCGGCGACGTCCTCACCCGGCGGCAACGCGCGCGCCGGCCGCTGTCCGCCGCCGCGCCCGACCTCGGCGCGCCGCGCCATGGCGTCCCGCAGCCGTCGGGTGACCCCGGGGCAGTGCACCTCCTGGAGGTAGTCGCGCCAGTCGAGCTGCCGCGGGTCGAAGCCGTGCTCGGCGGCGCGCTGCGGGGGCAGCGCTCCGTGCAGCGCCAGCAGTTCCCGGTCGTCGTAGCGGGCCTGGGCGCCGGTGTACGGCTGGTAGACCTTGAAGTAGTGGCGCTGTCTGGCGAGTTCGCCACGCCGATGGTGCAGCCGCTCTTCCCTGGCCAGGGTGCGTTCGCTGGTGGGCAGCCACTCCAGGGCGCTGGCGGCGGCTGCGCTGGCCCGTTCGGCGAGGCCGATGGCGGCCCGCACGCGCCCTGCGTCGTGGAACTTCCACCGGGCGTGTCGCAGATGACCGTACCCGGCCGGGTCGGGCAGCGGGTGGCGGCGGAAGTAGGCGTCCAGGTGGTCGTGGAGCGTGCCGTAGGTCAGCGGGTTGCTGCTGCCCGAGCCGACGTGGAAGTAGTGCGGCGCACCGGGCGCGGCCGGCGCCGCCGCGGCGGCCAGCACGGCGTTGACGACCAGGTCCACCGGGATGACGTCGAGCACGGCGTCCTGGGCACCCGGCAGGTCCCACATGGTGCCCGTGCCGTAGTCGATGATCAGCGGGTCGAGCATCTTGTGCCCGTCGATCCACCCCGGGTACGGGTGGCGCAGCGCGCTCTCCACGATCGCGGGCCGCAGCACCGTCAACGGCCGCCCGGCCCACAGCTCCTCGGTGGCCCGCTCGGCCAGCGCCTTGGTGAAGGTGTAGACGTCCGTCCAGCCGAGCGAGGTGGCCCGGGCCCGCCCGTACTCGACCAGCTGCCGCTCCACCCAGGCCGACCTGGCCGTCTCGGTCTGCGCCGCCACCACCTGGTTGCCGCACGGCCCGTGTGCCCGGCGGGCTTCGCGCAGCAGCCGGCGCAGCACCTCGGGGCGGCGCGAGTCCCGCTCGACCTCGGCCCGGGCCCGCTCGGCGCTGGCCGTCTCCTGCCGCCAGTCGACCCGGTGCCGTAGCGGCTCCTCGCGCACCTGGCCGTGGCCGGGCGCGGAGACGAACGCGGTGGAGACGTACACCAGGTGCGGCGGGACCGGCTGGCGGGCCAGCCGCTCGCACAGCCCGGCGGCCCCGGTGACGTTGGAGCTGAACGCCTCGTCGATGGGCGGGTCGAAGGTGACCGCCGACGCGCAGTGGATCACCGTGTCGATGTCGTCGGGCAACTCCGGCACGTCGGCGAGATCGCCCTCGACGACCCGCACCCGGCGCCCCGCTTCGGCCAGCGCCTCCGCACCGCCGGGCCTCTCGTGCCAGCGCCGAAAGACGTCCTTGCGGAGCAGCCGCACCAGCCGGTCCCGGGCACCACACCCGCCCCGGCCGCGCATCAGCAGCGTGACACGGGTGTCGGGATGATCGGTGAGCAGCCGTTCCAACACGGCCTGCCCGATGAACCCAGTGGCCCCGGTGAGCAGGACGTGCGCCCCCTTGAGACTGGCGACGGTGTACGTACGCGGCATGACGTCCTTCCGGGGTGAGGGCGGGGAACGGCGGGAGCGGGGGCGTTGGGTGGGGGAGTGCTGGGGGTGGGAAGGCCCGGTGTGGGTGGGCTGTGTGCGGGGCTGGGATGTGTGGGGGCGGGTGGCTGGGTGAGGAGGAAGGGGCGGGTGGTCCGGTGTGGGATGCTGGGGAGGGGTGGGTGTGCGGGGGCCGCGTACCGGAGCTGGTGGGTTAGGTGGGTTGGTTGGGTTGATCCGGGACGGCCGGGCCGGGTGGGCCGAGCCCGGACCAGCCGGGGCAGACAGGCCGAACGGGCGAGCAGGCCAGCCGGACCAGCCAGGGTTAGCCGGACCAGCCGGGGTTAGCCGGGGCCGGGTGGCTGGCGTGGTACGGCGCGGGCGGGGCGTTCGCGGAGGTATCCGCTGACGGCCGCCGCGCACACCTGGCGCACCGGCCACCCCAGCGCCCGCGCGGCCCGTTCGGCCTCGGCCAACTCCGGTTGTACGGTCAGCTCGCCGCCGGGCACCTCGGCGATCTTGACCGGCACCTGCTGCTCCCGCCCCGGCGGCCCCACCTGCACGGTGGTGGACCGGCGCGGCAGCGTCGTGCGTTCCTGGACGGACCAGCGCACGCCGCGCGTCGTGGTGTGCCGCAACAGGGCGTCGGCCCCGGCCGGCCTGACCTCCGCCGCGCACAGCGCGGTCAGCAGCCTGCCGGGCCTGCCGTGCCGGCCGCCGGTGCCGGTCGTCCAACAGTCCCAGGCGCCTGCCGCGCGCACCGCCTCCAGGACCGAGGGCCAGAGCCGCGGGTCGAGGTCGTCCACGGTGCTCTCGACCACCACCACCTCGCCGTGCGCCGCAGCCTCCGACGCGGCGGCGACGGCCCGGCCGAGTACCACCCGGGTGATGTTGGGCCGGGCCGAGCAGTCCCGCCGCCCGCCACCGACGCCGACGGCCCGTACGGTCATGGCCGGCACCGGCCCGGGTTCGGCCAGCGCGGCGACCAGCGCGGCTCCGGTGGGCGTGGTGCGTTCGCCGGGCAACTCGCCGGCGGCCAGGGCGAGTCCGCGCCGGGCGGCGATGTCGAGCACCGCGGGCACCGGCACCGGCATCGTCCCGTGCGCGCCGGTCACCTGGCCGTGCCCGGCGGCAAGCGCGGAGCAGGTCACCACCGCGCGCGGGGCGAGCAATCCGAGCTCCGCCAGGGCCGCCGCACAGCCGACGACGTCCGCCAGCGCGTCGTACGCACCGACCTCGTGGAAGTGCACCTGCTCCGGGGTGGTGCCGTGGGCCGTGGCCTCGGCGGCGGCGAGGAGTTCGAAGACGCGCCGTGCGTAGCGGGCGGCGGCCGGCTCCAGCGGGGCGGCGGCCAACAGGGCGAGGACGTCCGACAGGTGCCGGCTGCGATCGGGGACGGCCGGCCGCTCCACCTCCACGCGCAGACAGGCCAACCCGCCGCGACGGGCGCGCTCGGTGCGCACGGCGAGCCCCGGCACCTCCAACGAGGCCACCGCCCCGGTGACCGTGTGCAGCGCGGCGCCCGCGTCGAGCAGAGCGGCCAGCAGCATGTCGCCCGCGACGCCGGCGGTGCAGTCCAGGTGCGCGGCGGGTACGTGCCGCGCCGCGGCGGGCCCGTCCGCGCACGGCGCCGGGGGCTCCGCCGTGTCGCACGGCTCGGGCGCGGGAGGTCCGGCGGCGGGCGCGGCCCCCTGGTGCGGCCGACGGGCGGGCGCGGCTGGTGGCGATGCCGGGGGCCGGGGCGCTGAAGGCTGTGGCTCGGACGGCCGTGGCGCTGACTGCTGAGATGCGGACGGTTGCGGTTCGGACGGCCGTGGCGCTGCCGGCTGCGGCCCTGCCGTCCGTGGTGCTGCTGGTCCGGCGTCGTGCGGGCGCCGGCGCGCCGGGGCCTGGCCTGCTTCGGGCGTCTCACTCATCGGGTGCCTCTTCCAGCGTGCTGTCGGGACACCCCCGCGCGGCCTGCACCGCCGACGGCCCCTCTGACCTCCTACGACGGCCGGGCCCACCGGCTGCCACCTGACTGCCCACCGGCCGCAACCGTCCGGGGTGCGGGGGCTCCGGGCGCTGGGGCTCCGGCGTTGATCGGGGGTGCGGCTGGGACCGGAGGCGCGGCCCTGGCCGGAAACCTGGCGCCGCCCGCCCCGGGCCCGGCCGCGCGCCGGCGGCCCGCCGCTCACGCACCGTGCACCGCGCGGACAACCTTCGCCGCGTGCACCGCGGCGCCGAACCCATTGTCGATGTTGACCACCGTCAGGCCCGGCGCGCAGGTGGCGAGCATCGCTCCGAGGGCGGCGAGTCCGCCCGCCCCCCCCCCCGACCCCCCCCGCGGCCGGCCCCCCCCCCCCCGCGCCCCCCCCCGCCCCCGGCCCCCCCCGGGCCGAGCCCCC
>NZ_JBEHZD010000441.1:0-6906 GCF_040240285.1 Streptomyces sp. HSW2009
ACGGCGGCGTCACCGCGCTGATCGCCACCAACGTCGCGGCCCGCGGCATCCACGTGGACGGGCTCGACCTGGTCGTGAACATCGACCCGCCCACCGACCACAAGGACTATCTGCACCGCGGCGGCCGGACCGCGCGCGCCGGCGAGTCCGGCAGCGTGGTCACCCTGGTCCTGCCCGAGCAGCGGCGCGAGGTGAACCGGCTGCTGGCCGCGGCCGGCATCACCCCGCAGACCGTGCAGGCCCGGCCGGGCGACGACGAACTGGCCCGGGTGACCGGCGCCCAGGAGCCCTCCGGCGTGCCGGTCACCATCGCCCCGCCGCCCCGCCCGGGGGCCCGCCCCCCCCGGCGCCCCCCCCCCCCCCCCCCCCCCCGAGCAGCTCACTTTTTATAACGTGACGGAGTGCAACCGAGGTAGGTGTCTGTCTCGTGGGCTAGGAGATGTGTATACTAGCCAGGCACGGCCGGCGACGCCGCGAGCCGCCGCCAACGCCGCTGCCGGTACCGCTCCAGGAACGCCACCCCGACGAAGAACCCCCCGAGCACGGCTCCGCCCAGCGTCGAGACCAGCAGGTCACCGAGATGGCTGTGTGGGGAGACGAACCAGCAGAACAGCGCGAAGGGGACGCCGACGACGAGGCCGACCCGCAGCGGGTGGCGCGCCGCCCAGCGCTGGGTGCTCGTCGGCGGCTTGTGGCTGCCGAGCGCCCGGTCGAAGACCCCGACCGCCCCGACCGCCCTCGTGCGTCTTTGCCTCCGCTCTGCCATGGCCGCAGCCTACGACAGCGTCCGCCCCCACGTTCTCCCTGGTCAGCACCGGTCCACCGGTACCCGGCAGCGGCCGGGCGGTCGCGCTCACCGACCGCTCGCAGGCCGCGCGGTCACGTCGTACGGCACCGTGCCCGCAGCCCGCAGCCCGCAGCCCGCAGCTTGGGGCTTGGAGCCCCGCAGTCCGGAACCGCCCCGCTGCCCCAGCCCCGCCCGTGCCCCGACGCGCGCTCACGCCGAGATCGGGGCGGTCTCCCAAGCGAGCGCCACCCGGTCTTCGACCGCGAGGTAACCCAGGCGCGGGTAGAGGGCGTTGGTGGTGGGGTTGGCTAGGTCGGTGAAGAGGAGTACGTGGGCGGCGCCCGCCGACCGCGCCGCCGCGGACACGGCGGCTACCAGGGCGCTGGCGTAGCCGCGCCCCCGTAGTGCTTCGGGCGTGTAGACGCCGCCGATGCGCACCATCCCCCCACTGGCCCCGGTCGCCCCGGCCATCGACACCGGCACCCCGTCCACCTCCCACAACGTGCAACCACCGCGCGCGAGTTGGGCATCGAGGGTACGGGCGCTGCCCGTCGGGTCCTCGCCGATGGCGCGGTGGTAGGCGACGAACCAGTCGAGCAACAGCGCCCGGTCCGCCGCCGTGGCCCGCCGGGCGATCCCCGGCGGGGCGGGTCTGGGCGGCACCAGGTCGCCGAGCCGGTACAGCCGCTGCCGGCTTCTCACCTCCGCGGCACCGCCGTCCCGCAGCCAGCGCGCGGCGAAGGCCCGGGCCGCCGACTCCGGCCCGGCCACCCGGGAGACCGCGGGACCGCCACCGTCCCGCAGCAACGTCGCCAGGTCGGCCGCCACGCCGTCGGTCATCGGCGTGAGGTGCAGCGGGTACGGCGGCGTCCACAAGAAGGCCGCCGCCACGGCCCCGTCAGACCCGCGCCACCAGCCGTACCGCGGAGGCGTCGCCCCGTAGCGATCCGCCCCGCCGACCCGGACCGCCTCCGCGATCGAGATCAGCAGGGTGTGTGCGTCGGGCCGGGTGGCAAGGAAGGGGCCGGCCGCGGTGATGAATGCGGCATTGTCCTCACTCAACGTCCATGTCATGACCACAGCTTCCCGGCTCCCGCACCCCCGGCGCACGCATTTTCCCACCCACCACCCACGCCCCGCCCCGCGCCGACCCGTTGCGGCGCTGAGCTCCTGATGTCCCCCACCTTTCCGTCCCGGCCGGGTCCCGACGTCCGGTACGCGTACGGCCCCTGCTCTCCGCGTCTGCGCCCGCCGCGCTGTTGGTAGGGAGCTGGGCCCTTGACGCCCCGTGCGTCGCAGACCCGACAGGGTCCTACACCCCTCGTACAGCCCCGCTCGGGGGAACCCGCACACCGCGTCCAGGCGTTCCGTAAGGCCCCGGACCCGTACGATCCCGGCCACGACCGCCCCTCGGGGCCGGTGTCGCGCACGGTCCTCGGCCCACGTGCGAGGCCGGGCGCCCGCAGCATCGGCAGGGGCATGCCGTCGGGCAGCGGCCGTGCCGCCAGGCACAGGCACCCGCCCCACCCGCCCGGCAGGGCACCCGCCCCACCGGCCCCGGCTCAGCGCATCGTCGTCACCTTCGCCAGCAGTTCGCCGCCCGACCAGCGGCGGGCCGCGCCGGGGCCGGCCGCCTCCATGCGGCGGACCAGGGACACCAACTCCCTGTTGACCGGCGCGGGCAGGGCGTGCCTGGCGGCCAGTGCCACCACCTCGCCCTGGAGCGAGTCGATCTCGGTGGGCCGGCCGCGCTGGAGGTCTTCCCAGGTGGAGGACCTGGCCTGGGCGTCGATGGACAGCGTGGCGGTGGCCAGCCGACGGAAGATCCCGTCAGGTAGCCGTAGCAGTCGCGGGGTGAGCCGGGCCGGGATCGGGCCGAGGCGCGCGGGCTGTATCCCCTCGGCCGCGTACGCCGCGAGCGCTTCCGACTGGCTCAGCGCCAGGCACTCCCGGTAGGCGCGCTGGCCGAGTTGGTCGCGCAGCGGCAGCCCGGACAGGGCGTTGATCGCGTTGTTGAGGTTCATCAGCAGCTTGGCGCACTGCACCTCGCGCATGTCGTGCCGGGCCTCGATCCGCAGCCCCGCCGCGGTCAGGGCCGCCACCAGCGGCTCGGCGTGCCGGACGGCCTCCACCATCAACGTGCCGCCCGAGCCCTGGTGGAAGGCGCCGGGGCCGGTGCGCACCACGTTGTACGGGACCATGCCGGCCAGCACCGGCCGCCCGGTGAGCACTTCCGCCAGCGCCCCGGTGTTGCGCAGCCCGTTCTGGAAGCTGACCACGACGGTGCCGGGCGCCAGGTGCGGGGCCAACTCCCTGGCGGCCTCGCCCGTGTTCGCCGACTTGACGGTGACCAGGACGTAATCGGCATCGGCCGCACCCTCGGCGCCGGTGGCGAGCCGCACGCCGAGCGGGCCGCCGTCGGTGTCCACGCGCAGCCGCGGGCGCCCGCCGCCGGAGAGCGCGAGGCCGCGGGCGCGGAGCGTGTCCATGGCGGCGACGCGGCCGATCAGGGTGACGTCGGCGACGCCGGCGAGACTGCCACCGAGATGACAGCCGATGCTGCCGGCGCCCATGACGGCGATCCGTAGACGGTGGTCGGGGCGGGGCGCGGGCTGTGACATGGGACCCGGTCTCCTCGCGGTGTGGTGGCGGCCGTGGGGCGCGACGGGATGGCTGCCCCGCGGCCCACTCGCTCCCGATCGCCCCGACCCGCCATGAGCCGGACCCCGCCGGGCCGCGGGCTGCGCGCCCGCGGTGGTGCCCGCAGTCGGGCGGAACGGGGGCCGAGGGGGAGAGCGGGGCACGGGCCTGCTGTGCGCGGCTGGACAACGCACCCTCGGTCACGCTTCAGCGCCAAACGTACCGTTCGGTATGCACGTCGTCCAGGGTTCGCGCGCCCGTGGCGCAGCCATCCGCATGAGGCCGCACCGGCCGGCACCCGCCCCGACCGGCCACCTGCCGTACGGGCGCTAGGCCAGGCCCAGCGCCCGGGTGCCGGGAGCGCAGCTCTCCCGCAGTTCGGCCAGGTCCGCCGGGGGCAGCTCCAAGGACCGGCCGCGGCGGCTGCCGTCGAGGTGGGCGCGGCCGGCCGCCAGCCAGTCGGGGTGGGCCGGAACCCCGGCGAACTCGGCCAGCCGCGCCAACTCGCGCTCCGGCGCGTCCAGCAGGTCCTCGTAGGCGAGCGTGGTGCGCCGCTGCTCGGGGAGCCGGTCGAGCAGCGCCACGCCTTCGCCGATCAGCTCCGACCACAGCGCACCGAACCCGGCGACCGACATCGGCCGGTCCATGACCAGGGCCTGGCCGTCGAACTCCCGGGTGAGCAGCGGCGCCAGGTCGGGCGGCAGCTCGCGCACCTGGTCCGCGGTGAGCTGACCGAGGTCGGTCACTTGGCAGCGGTTCATGAGCTGGCGGAGCAGGGCGATGGTCCGGTAGCCGGGGTGGCGGCTCATCGACAGGGCGCAGTCCGGCCCGCCGCGGAAGAGGTGGACGAAGCGGGCGGTGGGGAAGGCGTCGTTCAGCCGTGGCACCCACTCCAGCGAGTAGCCCGAGCGCTCCACGACCGCCGTGCCGCCGCAGCGCGCGCACAACAGGTCGAACAGGGCCGCGTAGTGCTCGGCGACCGGGCGACACGGCCAGCCCGCCACCTCCGCCACCAGCGCGTCCAACAGGCCGTCCGGGTCGTCGGTCAGATGCGGCAGCACCATCAGCGACAGCGCCGGGATGCCCGTGGTCGCGGCGGCGTACCGGCCCGGCTCGCGGACGTACAGGAACTCCGGCAGGGGCACGCCGCTGCGGATGAGGGTGTCGAAGACCGGATTGGGGTCGGTCAGCAGGCGCTGGAAGCGGGCCGCGCTCACCGGCCCCGGCGGCAGCGCGCCGGGCCCGAGCGAGGCGTACAGCTCGTTCAGGCTCAGCAGGTCGGGGTGGGCGTTCACGATCCGGGACAGGGCGCTGGACCCGCTGCGACCGGTGCCCACGATGAAGGTCAAGGGCCGCATCTGTCCTACCTCAGGTCGACGGCAGCGTGAACGATCACACCCTAGCGACGGCTCGCGGCCCTCGACAGGGCCGCGCCGGCGCGGTGGCGGGGGCCGCTCGCGGGGCCGGCGCCGATGGTGGGTAGGGCGTTGCGGGCAAAGGGAGAAAGCGTTTGCGGTGGTGCGCGGGTGGATGCGGGGCGCCGCCCGTGCCGGGGCGCTTCCGGTGCCGGGTCCGAGGGCGGGCCCGGTCCGGTGTGACCGCGCTAACGATCAAAGGTCGCCCGCCGCCCGATGTGCCGTGCTACCTTTGGGGGCAGTTGCAGTTGTGGTTCCCATAGACGTTGTGTGCGCCTGCTGGTTCTGGACCTTCAGGCGCATTTTTGTTTTCCGGTGGTTTTTTCTCCGGGCGGGTGATCATCGCGACTACACGGAATCCGTAAGGTGCGGATTCTCGTACGACCCGTAAGGAGACGGTTATGGCTACCGGCACCGTGAAGTGGTTCAACAGCGAAAAGGGCTTCGGCTTCATTGCCCAGGACGGCGGCGGCCCCGACGTCTTTGCCCACTACTCGAACATCAACGCGCAGGGCTTCCGTGAGCTCCTCGAAGGCCAGCAGGTCTCCTTCGACGTGACCCAGGGCCCGAAGGGCCCGCAGGCGGAGAACATCGTTCCCGTCTGAACCGGCACAGCCACCGCGCTGTGTGTCGGGCCCGCACCCCAGGGTGCGGGCCCGGCCCATGCCGCCGTCCCGACGATGTGACGGCGGACACCGGCCAGGGCACCCCCTTTGAATTCCCCGGCGAAATTCGCGGCATGCGATGGGGAAAGATCCCGAGCACGCATGCATCAGGCGTCGTCAGTGGTGAAAAGGGTGCCGTCGCCGGCCCCGAGATAGTCAGGCGCCACATTCTTCCGTACGCGCCCTGCCATTATCCCTTTCGGTTCGTTCTTGCGATTCCTGCGCGGCCAGGCCGCCGCCGGGTCTTCCTCGACACGTGCCGTTTCGAGGAAGGTTCCGCATGAACCGCTCCACCCGCTCATCCGAGCGTTCCCCCCGTTCCGGCCAGGGCCAGTCCGGTTCCGGACGCCCCCGCCCCAGGTCGCAGGGGCAGGGCCAGGGCCGTCGTCGGCCCGCGCCCGCCGTCGGGCACGCCGAGTTCGCGTTGCCCGTGACCACCACTCCGGCGCTGCCCGCCGTCGAGTCCTTCACCGAACTCGGGCTGCCCGACCCCATGCTGACCGCACTGGCCGAGAACGGTGTGACCTCCCCGTTCCCGATCCAGGCCGCCACCCTGCCCAACTCGCTGGCCGGCCGCGACGTGCTCGGCCGCGGTCGCACCGGCTCCGGCAAGACCCTCGCCTTCGGCCTGGCCCTGCTGGCCCGTACGGCAGGCTCCCGCGCCCAGTCGCAGCAGCCGCTGGCCCTGGTGCTGGTGCCCACGCGCGAACTGGCCCAGCAGGTCACCGATGCGCTGACGCCCTACGCCAAGGCCGTACGGCTGCGGCTGACCACCGTCGTCGGCGGGATGTCCATCTCGCGGCAGGCGGGTGCGCTGCGCGGCGGCGCCGAGGTCGTGGTGGCCACGCCGGGGCGGCTCGCCGACCTCATCCAGCGCGGCGACTGCCGGCTCGACCAGGTGCGGATCACCGTGCTCGACGAGGCCGACCAGATGGCCGACATGGGCTTCATGCCGCAGGTCACCGCCCTGCTTGAGCAGGTGGCCCCGGACGGGCAGCGGATGCTCTTCTCGGCCACCTTGGACCGCAACGTGGACAAGCTGGTCCGCCGCTACCTCTCCGACCCGGTCGTCCACTCCGTCGACCCGTCGGCCGGCGCGGTCACCACGATGGAGCACCACGTGCTCCACGTGTCCGAGGCCGACAAGCAGGTCGTGGCCACCCACATTGCCGCCCGCGACGGGCGAGTGATCATGTTCATGGACACCAAGCACGCCGTGGACCGGATGGCCAAGCGCCTGCTGGCCAACGGCGTACGGGCGGCTGCGCTGCACGGCGGCAAGTCCCAGCCGCAGCGCAACCGGACCCTGGACCAGTTCAAGAACGGCGGCGTCACCGCGCTGATCGCCACCAACGTCGCGGCCCGCGGCATCCACGTGGACGGGCTCGACCTGGTCGTG
>NZ_JBEHZD010000442.1:0-6880 GCF_040240285.1 Streptomyces sp. HSW2009
CCCCCCCCGATACCAACACCGGGCGCCGCGGGGGTCGCGTCAGATGTGGATACCACACCGGGCGCGGGGGGGGCCCCCGGCCACCTTGGGGCCCTCTCGGCCCCGTCCACATCGCTGGGGCCCCGCCCGTACCGGCTCGGCTCTGCTCGCATCCGCTCAGTCCTGCCCGTATCGCTTCGGCCCTGTCCGTGCTGGTCGTCCGGCCGCGCTTGCGTCGTCCGGCTGTCCCCGGAGGGCGGGCCGTCCCGTACGCGTACGGGCCAGGCGCGACGGCCACTCCTCCGCCCGGTGGAGGAATTCACCAGGGCCCGCACCCCCAGCGACGGCCCGCCGCGGCCCGCCGCCGACCGCCGCCGACCGCCGATGTCAGACCCCCGTGCCATGCTCGGTATCGACCCAGAGGCCATGCGGGGAGGGGCGTGCGGTGCGTGCGGAGTACTACGTTGCGGACAGCGCGGACGGCGATCACATCGACGATCCGTCCGAGGACGCGCTGTACCTGCTGTTCGGCGACCTCAACGCCACGGACAACAGGATCGTCCACATACGGCCCGTTGCGGGCGCGGCGACTTGGCAGGTGTCCGTGACGCTCCGGGGCCCGGGGCGGTACGAGGTGGTGCGGCGCGACGCCGCCCGGGGCGAGCACGCCGCCGACGTCGTCACCGACATCGGGCACCTGGCCCAGGACCTGACGCGCTGGCTGGCGGCCAGGGACACGCCGGGGCCACGGCCGGGACGGGCCGGCGGCGTCAGCTAGCAGCGGCCGGCCCGGCGAGGCGCGGCCAACGCGGTCCCGGTCGAAGGCCCGTCCGGCCAGTCAGCCGTTCAGCCGGTGCCTGACCACCGAGCCCGCCCTGCCCTTGCCCACCTCAAGTTGGGTGGGGATGCGTTGGCGCAGGTCGGCGACGTGGCTGACGATGCCGACGGTACGGTCGCGTTCGCGCAGCGAGTCGAGGACGTCCAGGACCTCGTCCAGGGTCTGTTCGTCGAGGCTGCCGAAGCCCTCGTCGATGAAGAGGGTGTCCAGGCGTACGCCGCCGGCCTCGTCGGTGACGACGTCGGCGAGGCCGAGGGCGAGGGCCAGGGAGGCGAAGAAGGTCTCGCCGCCGGAGAGCGTCGCCGTGTCACGTTCGCTGCCGGTCCAGGCGTCGATGACCTGGAGGCCGAGGCCGGCCCTGCCGCGGCCACTGGTGCGGGCGTCGGAGTGGACCAGCGTGTAGCGGCCGGCCGACATGCGCTCCAGGCGGGTGCTCGCGGCGGCGGCGACCTGTTCCAGCCGGGCGGCCAGCACGTAGGACTCCAGCCGCATCTTGCGTTCGTTCTCGGCCGAGGTGCCGGCGGTCAGGGAGGCGAGCGCGGCGACCCGGTCGTACTCGGCGCGCAGCGGGCCGAGCGTGCGGGCGGCGCGGGTGGCCCGGGTGGAGAGTTGGTCGAGTTCGGCGCACCGGCGCTGGGTCGCGGCCTCGCGGGCCGAGGCGTCGCGCAGGCCCTGGGTGGCGCTCGCCCGGGCGGCCTCGGCCGCCGCGAGGTGGGCCGGCGGCTGCTCGGCCGCGGCCAGGCCGGCCGGGTCGGCGAGTTCGGCGGCGAGCGCGGCCTCTTCGGTCTGCCACTGCTCCAGGGTGTCTTCGAGCGCGGCCCTGCGGGATGCGTCGAGCACGGCGTCGGCGGCGTCCGCCGCGGTCGCAAAGCCGGCCCGGTGGGCGGCTGCGGCCAGCCGGTCCTCGGCGTCGCGCAGCCGCTCGGCCGCGGCCCGGGCGGCAGCGGTCGCCTCCACGGCGTCGGCGAGCAGCGTCGCCTGCCGGTCGAGCCGGTCGGCGCGGTCGGCGATGGAGCCGGCGTCGCCGGCTGCCTCGGCCACCTCGGCCCGCAGCCCGGCGAGTTCGTCGGCGAACGCCTCACGGCGCGAGGTGCGGGCGGCGCAGCGGCGTTCGGCGTCCTCGCGCTGGGCGCGGCGCTGCTCGTACTCGCGCTCGGCGCGGTCCAGCTCCTCCCTGGCGGCGTGCGTGCGGGCGCCGGCGGCCTGGGCGATGGCGTGTTCGCGCCGCAGGTCGGCCAGGGCCGTGGCCAACTCGGCGGTCGGCGCATCTCCCGCGCTCGCGGTCGCCGCGGCCCGCGCCGCATCGCCCGCGGCGAGTTGCGCGTCGGCCTCCTCGCGTACCGCTTCGTCCTGTTGGAACGCGGTGTGCGCCGCTTCCTCGGCCGCCCGGTCCACGTGGCCTGCGCCGGCGCGGGCGGGCTCGGGGTGGTCGGCGCTGCCGCAGACGGCGCAGGGCTCGCCGGGGCGCAGCGCGGCGGCGAGTTCGGCGGCGATGCCGCGCAGCCGGCGTTCCTTCAGGTCGAGCCAGTGGGTGCGGGAGGCGGTGGCCCGTTCGGCGGCGTGCTGCCGCTCGGTGCGCAGGGCGCTGCGGCGTTCGGTGAGCCGGTCCCGTTCGGTGGCGGCCTCCAGGGCGTGGGCGGCGGGCTCGATGCGGGCCGCCAACTGGTCGGCGCGGGCTGCTCCGCTCTGGCCTGCTTCGATGCGTTGTTGGTGGCCGTGGCGGCGCTCGGTCCAGCCGGTGAGCCATTCGGCGGACTCGGCGATGATCTCCTCGTCGGCGCGGAACTCCCGGTCCAGGGCGTGGAGTTCGCTTTCGATCTGTTGGGCCCGCTGTTCGGCGCGGCGGGCCGCGGCCAGGGCGCCGATCTCCTGGCGGCGCTGCCGCTCCAGGGACGCGAGGTGCTGCCCGTCGGCCGTGGCGAGCGAGGCCGGCAGGTGGGTGCGGCTGCGGGCGTCGGCGGCCCGGGCCGCGTGGTGGTCGCGGTCGGCGGCCCGGCGCAGTTCGATGGCGGGGGTGACGGCGTCGGCGGCGCGGGCGCGGCGCAGCCGTTCTCTGGCGCGTTCGCGTTCCGGGGCGCGGCCGGCCAGTTCGGCGGCGCGGGCGGTGGCGTCGGCGTACCGACGCTGGCGGCGGTCGAGTTCGGCGACCTCCTCGGCGCGGCGGTCGGCGTCGGCGTGTGCGGTTTCGGCCGCGCGGAGGGCGGCCAGCGCGATGTCGCGCCGTTCGCAGGCCCCGCTGCGGGCCATGGCGGCCCATTCCAGTACGGCGCCGGTCAGTCCTGGTTCGCCGGCGCTGAGGTCGGGCAGCGGCTGCTGGCGCGTGTCCGCGTACGAGCCGGCTTCCTGTGCGATCCGGTGGGCCAGGCGCAGGAGTTCTTCGTCGCCCTGGACGACCCGGCGCTGGGTGCGGCGCCGGCGTTCTGCCAGGTGTTCTTCGACGGCGGCGAAGCGGCCGGTGTCGAAGAGCCTGCCGAGGAGTTGGCCGCGGGCCTGGTCGTCGGCGCGCAGGAAGCGCGCGAAGTCGCCCTGGGGCAACAGCACGACCTGGCAGAACTGTTCGCGGCTCATCCCGAGGAGTTGGCCGATCTCCTCGCCGACCTCCTGGTGGGAACGGCTGAGCGGCTTCCACTCCGGGCCCTGCGGCCCGCTGCCCACGTGTTCGCGCAGCAGCGTCTGTGCCTTCTCGCGGGTCATGCCGTCGCCGCGCTTCTTGGGGCGCAGTTGCTCCGGGTGGCGGGTGATCTCCAGGCGGCGGCCGGCGACGGTCAGTTCGAGCAGCACGCTGGTGGGGGTGTTGGCTGCGGCGTGGTGGCTGCGCAGGCTGAGCGCGCTGCCCTGGCGGGCCCCGGGGACGGCCCCGTACAGCGCGTAACAGACGGCGTCGAGTACGGAGGTCTTGCCCGCGCCGGTCGGCCCGTGCAGCAGGAACAGGCCGGCGGCCGACAGGGCGTCGAAGTCGATGTCGTGGCTGCCGGCGAAGGGGCCGAAGGCGGTGACGGCGAGTCGGTGCAGCCTCATCGGACGGCCTCCTGCTGGTCGTCGGCGCCAGGCCGGGTGCCGGGGGCGCGCATGCCGGGCACCTTGGTGCGGCCGGCGCCCACGGTGTCCTTGCCTTCGGTACGCGCCGCCTCCCCCGCCTCCTCCTGGTCGGTCGCGACGCGCACCGCGTCGAACACGTCGCCCAGTACGGCCCGCTCGGCGTGGTCGGCGCCGCGCCCCGGGCGCACGTGGGCCACGAAGTCCTCGGCGACCTGCTGGTCGGTCCGGCCGCGCAGCCGTTGGGCGTACGAGGCGTGGGCGTCCGTCTCGCTGCGCTCGGGTGCGAAGACGAGGCTGAGCAGGTGCGGGAAGCGGCGCGCGAGCCGGGCCATGGGCTCGCGGGGGCGGGCGGGGTCGGTGAGGGTCGCTTCCACCCAGGACTCCTCGTACAGCTCGTGCCGCGGGTCGGTGAGCAGGTCGTCGAGCCGGCCGGTGATGCGGGCCAGCGGCCGGGGCACCGGGCAGTCGATGCGCTCCGCGCTCACGGAGCCCGCCGCGTCGAGGTCGATGAGCCACATGGACTTGCGGTGGTTGACCTCGGAGAAGGAGTAGGCCAGCGGGGAGCCGGAGTAGCGGACGCGGTCGGAGATGCGCTGGCTGCCGTGCAGGTGGCCGAGGGCGACGTAGTCCACGCCGTCGAAGACGGCGGCGGGGACGGCGCTGACGCCGCCGACGGTGATGTCGCGCTCGCTGTCGCTGCCGGTGCCGCCGGCGACGAAGGCGTGGGCGAGGACGACGGACCTGGTGCCGGCCGGGCGGTCGGCGAGGTCGGCCCGCACCCGGTCGAGCGCGGCGCCGAGCACGTCGGTGTGCCGGGCCCGGGCGGCGCCGACGGCGGCCCGGGCGAGGGAGGGCTCCAGGTAGGGCACCCCGTAGAAGGCGACGTCGCCGTGCGCGTCGGGCAGGACCACCGGTGTTCCGCAGCGTGCCGGGTCGGTGTGCAGGTGGATGCCGGCCTGCTTGATCAGCCCGGAGGCGACGCCGAGGCGGCGGGCCGAGTCGTGGTTGCCGGAGATCAGGATGGTGGGGACGTTGCCGTGGGCGAGTTGGTGCAGTGCGTCGTCGAACAGTTCGATCGCGGCCAGCGGCGGCACCGCACGGTCGTAGACGTCGCCGGCGACGAGGACGGCCTCCACTTCGCGCTCGTGGACCGTGCGGACCAGGTGCTGGATGAAGGCGCGCTGGGCTTCGAGCATGCTCACCCGGTGGAAGGAGCGGCCCAGGTGCCAATCGGAGGTGTGCAGCATTCTCACGTGGTCGCCCCGCCCCGCATGTCGCTCCCCTTCCGCCTTCGACCGCCGGCCGGGCCCCGCTGACCGACCGCTACCGCGCCGGTGCCGCTGCGTGTCCGACCCCTCACCCGACACAGTTTTCCATCCCCGCCCGACAGTGATGACGGGAGGGCCCGTACGCGGCTGCGGAGGGGCCGCCCGGCGAGGGCGCTGCGGTCGCCGGAGCGCTGGCGCCACGGAGGGTTGCCGTTACGGAGCGTTGCCGTTACGGAGCGCTGACGCCGCGGGGCGCCGCCGTCTCAAGACCGTGCTGCCATGGAGCCCCGCGCCGGGAGGGCACTGGCACTACGGTCGCGGCGCCACCGTAGTCACGGGACGCTGCCGCCACGGGACGCCGCGGCCGTGGTCCGCGGCGGGCGCGGCACCGCGCCCCTGGAGCACCGCGACCCTGGAGCACCACAGCCGGGGAGCACTGCCCCCTTCACGCGCCATGGCGCGCCTCTCCGTACGCCTCGCCGCCGATCTCCAGGCGTGCGGTGCCCGCCGTGCTGTCTGCGAGCCAGGCCCGGAACGCCTCGACCTCCGCGTTGGGCAGCCCCACCTCGATGGTGACGCCCTCGCCGTACGTGACCTCCCGTACGGCGCGGCCCATGGCCCGCAGGTCGTTCTCCAACTTGCCGGCCCGCTGGTGGTCGGTGACGACGGTGACCAGCCGGAACCGTTGCCGCACGACCGTGCCGAGCGTGTCCAGCGCCTCTCCGACCACGCCGCCGTAGGCGCGAATGAGGCCGCCGGCGCCCAGTTTCACACCGCCGTAGTAGCGGGTGACGACGGCCGCCACGTAGCGCACCTCGCGGCGGACCAGCATCTGGAGCATGGGGACGCCGGCCGTGCCGCCGGGTTCGCCGTCGTCGCTGGCCTTCTGCACGCCGCCGTCGGCGCCGATGACGTAGGCGAAGCAGTTGTGGGTGGCGGTGGGGTGCTCGCGCCGGATGCGGGCGATGAACTCCTGTGCCTCGCTCTCGCTCGCCGCGGGCGCCAGCGCGCAGCGGAAGCGGGACTTGTTGATCTCGACCTCGTGCACGCCCTCGCGGGCGACCGTGCGGTACTGCTCTGCCATTCGGCCAGCCTATGCCGCCGGTACCGGACTCCTGCGCGCCGGACGGCCGAGCGTCAGCCTGGGCGAGCTGCACGGGCCGCGAGGGGCGACGGAGGGTAGCTGGCAGCGCTGCCCGTACGGACGGTGGGAATGGCGACCGGACGGGGCGGGTTGAGCGGGCATGAACGCAAACGACGAGACGATCCGCGCGATTCTGCGGGACGCCGGCGACACCTGGGCCGTGGTCGGCCTCTCCCGCAACACGGACCGGGCGGCCTACGGCGTGGCCCGGGTGCTCAAGGAGTTCGGCAAGCGCATCGTGCCGGTCCACCCCAAGGCGGAGTCGGTGCACGGCGAGCCCGGGTACGCCACGCTCGCCGACATCCCCTTCCCGGTCGACGTGGTGGACGTCTTCGTGAACTCCGCACTCGCCGGTGCGGTCGCCGACGAGGCGGTGGCGATCGGCGCGAAGGCCGTGTGGTTCCAGCTGGGTGTCGTCGACGAGCAGGCGTACGCGCGGACCCGGGCGGCGGGCCTGTCCATGGTGATGGACCGCTGCCCGGCGATCGAGATCCCCCGCCTGGACGCCCTGCGCGGTTGACCGCGGCGGGGCGGGCCCCCCCCGCGGCCCCCCCCCCGCGCGCCCGCCCCCCCCGCCCCCCCCCCGGGCGCGCGGGGGGGGGGGGGGGGGGG
>NZ_JBEHZD010000443.1:0-6874 GCF_040240285.1 Streptomyces sp. HSW2009
CCCCACCAGGCACCCCACCCGAGGTCACGGACGGCTCCCCGACCGGACCCGCACCGCTCTCCACGCCCGCGCCCCCCCCCCGCCCCGGCCGGCGCGCGCCCGGCCCCCCCCCCCGCCCCCGCCCCCGCCGCTCCCGCGGCCCGCTCCGCACCGGAGCCGTGTGCCGCCGCGAGCACGGCCGTCATCGTCGTGAGCCCGCCGAGCTCGCCCCGTACGCCCCGGCCCAGGGTCTCCACCGCGCCCGCGGCCCGTGCCTGGTGCCGGCAGTGGAAGGCCAGCTCGCAGGAGGCCAGGCAGTCCGGCACGTACGCGGCCGGGACCGCGTCCACGGTGGCGGACAGCTCCGCCAGCGGGCGCGTCGGGGTCTTGCCGTCGTCCGCGAGCATCAGGTCGAACGTCGCGCCCGCGGGAAGCGCCGCGGCGATCTCCTCGATCCGGGTGAGCCTGGCGAGCTGCCGGCCGGTCACCGCGAGCTGCTTGCGGACGTCGATCAGCTCGGCCGTCGGGAGGTTCGAGAAGTCCTTGGGGCACACCAGCAGCACCCGTTGCCGCACCAGCCCCGCCGCGTCCACGGTGCCGTCCTGCGGTCCGTTCAACCCCGCACCGTCCGGCACGGACGCCGCACCGGCATCAAGGCTGGAATCGGCATCAAGACCCGGATCGACATCAGCCCCGGCGCCGCCGGCTCCCGGCGCAAGGGCCGAATCAGCCGACCCGGCTGAGCCCGTCGAACCCGTCGAACCCGTCGAACCGATCACCCCGGCCAGCTCGCGCAGCGCCAGCACGTACACCGCGGCCTGGCGAGCCGCCGCGCCCACCTTCGTCGGGTCGGCCGTGCCGTCCAGCATGGGGAAGGACTTGATCTCCACGACGGTCCAACTGCCGTCGGGGTGCACCACCACCGCGTCCGGCTCCAGATACGCGGGCGAGCCGGCCACCGACACGCTCACCATCGGATGCCGGAGCACCGCCCAGCGGCCGGCCGCGGTGGCCTCGGCGAGGGCGATCCGGGTACGGGCCGTGCGGCCGTCGGGCCCGTCGGCGGTCAGCTCGGGTGCGTCCACGGCGCCCGGCGGGGGCGGCGGTCCCGGGTCGGTGACGCGCTCGCGCAGCAGCGCGACCAACTGCTCCCCGCCGTCCGCGGTGACCCGCGCCTCGAAGACGTTGCCGCGCTGGTGCGCGAAGTACGACTGGCCGAACGTCGCGGGGCTGCCCAGCGCCTTGGCCAGCGCCGACTTGTCCACGCCCGCGCCGTCGAGCAGCGCGCGGCGGCGGCAGCCGGGGTTGGCGGCCAGCGCCGCGAGCGCACGGGCGTCCAGCGGGCGCGCGGTGACCCGCGGCCCCCGCAGCTCAGCGAGCCGCTGCCCGAGCGCCGTCCGCTGGTGCGGCGGCGTCGCGGTCGGCTTGTCGCGTCGGCTGTTGAGGGATGTGCTCACCTGCCGAAGTCTCGCACCCACCACTGACAACCGGTGTGCTCACCTCGGAATCCGCGCCCGCGACCTGCGCCGCCGCCGCGTCTGCCGAGCCCACCGCGGCGGGCTCGGAGCGCTCCTGCGGCGCCTCCGTAGGAGCGTCGCCCGGCCCGTACGCGGCGCCGGAACCGCCCGCCACGGCCTCCGCACCCGCCGGCTCGGCGCCGCTCACAGCGGTGTCGCCGAACCTGGCCCGGGCCCGGGCCGCGAGCCGCAGCGCCGGCTTGGCCAGCAGGAAGCCGATGCCCATCACGGCGGCGCCGGCCACCGCGTCCAGGAAGTAGTGGTTGGCCGTGCCCATCACGACGAGCAGGGTGAGCAGCGGGTACGCCACGCCGGCCACCTTCGCCCACCGGCCCCGGCCGTGCTGCCACAGCACGATGCCGCACCACAGGGCCCACCCGACGTGCAGGCTCGGCATCGCCGCGTACTGGTTGGTCAGCCCGCCCAGCCCGCGCGGCGCACTGGCCTCGCCGCCCCACCAGCCGTACGACCCGTACTGCGCCATGGTGTCGACGAAGCCGTGGCTGGCGTCGAGCAGCCGGGGCGGGCAGGTGGGCAGCAGGGTGAAGCCGACCAGGCCGATCAGGGTGGACAGCAGCAGCCAGGTGCGCATCAGGCGGTAGCTGACCGAGGCGCGCTTCCACAGCCACACCAAGATCGCCGGGGTGACGACGTAGTGCAGCGAGGCGTACGCGAAGTCGGCCGGTATGCCGAGCGAGGCGTGCTCGGTGAACAGGTTGTTGAGGGGCGTCTCGAAGTCGATGTGCAGCGTCTGCTCGAACTCCAGGATGCCCAGGCCGTGGTCGACGGCGTCGGACACGGAACCCCGTGCCAACAGTCGGCCGGCCGAGTACGCGGCGTACACCACGGCGATCAGCGGCAGCTCGGCCCACCAGCGGGGCTGGTTGCGCTGTGGTGACCCGGTACGGGGCGCGGTATGGGGCATCCGGTCGCTCTCCCAAGTGTGTTCAGGCGGCCAAAAGGCGCGCAGTCAACCGTACGGTCTCCGAGGAGCGGCCCGCACATCCACCCCGGAAAGTCCGGCTAAATGTCGGTTTTGCCTGCTGTAGGGGCCTCCCGGCCGTGGTGCGCAGGGGACAAGACGCCGCGCAGGCCCTGCGGGTTGCCTATCGAACTCGTAAGCGATGATGGATGACGGGCCGCCGGCAGGCCGGACCTGCCCGGTTAACCCCCCGAACGAGCGAAAGGCCCCCTTGATGGCAGCACGTATCCTGCTGGCCCGCCATGGACAGACGGCCTGGTCGCTGTCCGGGAAGCACACGGGTCGCACGGACATCCCGCTCCTGGACGAGGGGCGCCGTGGCGCCAAGCTACTCGGCGAGCGGTTGCACCGCGCGCCCTGGGACGGGCTTTCGGAGGTCGAGATTCGCACCAGTCCGCTGGTGCGCGCGAGCGAGACCTGCGAATTGGCGGGATTCGGCGGCCGGGTGACGCCTTGGGACGCGCTCATGGAGTGGGACTACGGGCCGTACGAGGGCATGACGCCGGACGAGATCAAGGCGGTCAGGCCCGACTGGCTGATCTGGCGCGACGGGGTGCCCACCGGCGTCCCGGGCACCGCGACCCCGGGCGAGTCGGTGGCCGATGTCACGGCGCGCGTCGACGAGGTGGTGGCCTGGGCCCGCGCCGCCGACCGCGACGTACTGGTCTTCGCCCACGGCCACGTGCTGCGCTCGCTCGCCGCCCGCTGGCTCGGCTTCGACCTCGCCTTCGGCGCCCGCATCCGCCTCGACCCGACGTCGCTCTCGATCCTCGGCTGGGCCTACGGGGAGCCCGCCATCGAGCGCTGGAACGACACCGGCCACCTCGCCTGAGCGCCCCACCGGAGGCCCGGCCCGATCCACGCGGGCGCGGCCCGCGGTACCGCGCGGGTCCAGGTGTTTGGGTGCGGCCGGCTCATCGCCCGCCCGCCCGCGCGTAGGCGGCAGCGGATCTCATGACTCCTCGGCGTGGCAGCCCCAGTCGCCTGCCTGCCTGCCTGCCTGCCCGCTCGCGTAGGCGTAGTGCGTAAAGCGTGACCTACGCGCGCGCTGGCGCGAGGGGAACGTGTACGAGGCCCCCGTCACCCAGAACACGTGTACCTACGCGCGCGCTCGCGCGGCGGTTCAGCGCGGGGGACCAGCGCCGTCATCGAGTGACCGCCCGGTGGCCGGCATTGCCACCGCGCGCCCGCGCGTAGGGCCGGCACCGCGACCGCCCACCCTCGCGCGCCCGCCCGCGCGTAGGGCCGCTTCAGCCGTGGCGCGCCGCGGCGTGCCGGGTCAGGAAGCGGGCCACCGCGGGTTGCTTGCGCCAGGGGCGCAGCCCGTCGGCCGCCTCGTCGAGCATGGCCCGGATGCGGGTGGAGTGGACCTGGCCGAGGAGGGCGAGGACGCGTTCGCCGGCGGCTGCGGCCTCATCGGGGGCGCGCCCGCCGACCAGGTCGAGGGCGAGTTCGGCGGTGAACAGCGCCGTGTTGCGGACGAACTGCGGGCCCTGGAGCAGCACCGCGCGCTCCGCGTGTTCCGCCGCCCGCTGCCACTCCCGCAGCGCCGACCAGCACTGCGCCTCAAGCCCCGCGAGTTCCGCCTCGCCGAAGAACGTCATCCACTCGGGATCGGCGTCCGACGGGCCGGCGTCGAACAGCCGCTGGGCCCGGAGCAGCGCCCGTACGCAGCCGGCCCGGTCCGCGAGCCCGGCCCGGCCGCCGGCCTCGCGCAGTGCGAGCAGCGACAGCAGCCGGGGCGAGGCCAACCCGCGCGCGGCGCGCTGCCCGGCCTGCGCGGCCTGCACCGCCTCCCGCGGGCGCTGCGCGTCCCTGGCCAGGAAGGCCATGTTGCAGAACGCGTGCGACTCCAGGGCCTGGTCATCGGCGAGCCGCGCGGTGGCCAGTGCCTCCGCGTAGTGCGAGCGCGCCTGGGTGACCCGCCCCGAATCGTGGGCCAGCCAGCCCACCGAGATGGCCAGCTCGCCGGCGCCCGAGTGCAGCCGCCGGCTCAGCGCCTGCACTCCGGTGCCCGCGTCGAGCAGGTCGTAGGCGGCGTTCAGGGGCTGCACGGCACCGCGGTAGATGCCGTCGCCGCCGTGCCGGTCGTCCAACAGGCGGATGTGCCGCACGGCCTCCTCCAGGGCCGCCGCCTCCGTCGTACCGATGCGTCCGCGCGGCCGGGGCAGGTGCGGCAACTCGGCCGTCAGCGGCGACCGCGGCACCCGGGCGGCACGCGCCGCGCCGCGCGGCGGGGCACCGCTGGGGATGCCACCCGGCGCGCCAGGACCGGCCGCCCAGGCGGGCCCGAGCTCCAACGAGACGGCGGCCACCGTGGCGGAGCCCAGGGTCATGAAGGCACGACGGCGCACGGGGCCCTCCTCGTGGCTGGGGGGTTGGTCGACTGCGGGCCGCCCGGTGGCCGCACCGGAAGCCGCGGTCCGGGGACGGGCGGGCGGCGGGGAGTGCGGAGCGTCCGGACGGCCCGGAAAGTACGGGACGTCGGGGGAGTGCAGGACATCTGGGAAGTGCGGGGCGTCCGGAGAGTGCGGAGCGTCTGCCGAGTACGGGGCCGTCGCCGGGTACGGGCCGTCCGCCGGGTACGGGCCCTCCGGTGCGTGGGGCGCCGAGGCGGCAGGCGCGAGGGGTGGTGTGGCGGGTGCGGTCGGTGCGGCCGGTGTGCCGCTGGGGGCGCCGGACGGGTGAGCTGTCGGAGGGCCGGATAGGCCATCGGGGGCCGGTGCACCGTTGCGCGCCGCGGGGTGCGCGGCGGGCGGGCCGGCGCCCGGCCGGCCGGTGGGCGCCCCGGGCCAGCCCTGCGCGGTGGGTTGCGCCGCCACATGCCCGGAGCCCGGCGCCGCCTCCCGTACGCCGTTCCCCCGTACGCTCGCGCGCGGGGCGAAGCCCAGGTCGGACAGGGTGCGGCCGGGGAACATGTGCCGGAAGACACGCTCGTACGCATAGTTGGGGCAGCGGATCGCGCCGGACTCGACCCGTCCGATGTAGCGGGCGTCGCAGGAGACCTGCTCGCCGATCTCCCGCGCCGAGCGCCGCACCAGGGCCGCGAACTCGCCCGGAGACAGTTGTCCGCGCAGCCGCCGGAAGGCCGTGTTCGGTCGCGGCGACGCGGGTTCTGATGCCGAGGCCATGGCGGTGCCCTCCTGGCGATCCCCGCCCCGGGGCGCTGCCAGGGGCGGACCGGTGCCGTGAACCGGCGGCACGACCGTACCGGCTGGGTGAGCGGGATCACACCGAGATTTGGCTACAAAACGGATATCTCACCCGTGATTTGCCATGAAGTGCCATCCTTTGCGGCGGCCTTGCGCCGTAGCTGTTGACGTTTTGTTGCGTTGGTCTCCTTGGACCATGGCAGTCACGCGGAGGAGGGGTCCCCTTGCCGGACGCCACATCAGCCACTGGGGCAGACGCTAACGGCTCGCGGATGCCCGCACAGTTCCGCCACCGCCCCAGCGACGAGCGCGGCAGTCCGCTGCCGCTCGCCCGACCACATCCGGTGGGGGGCCGCGACGACACCGCGGCCGGCCCGCCCGACCCGCGCGCAGACCGCGCCGGCTGGGGCGCCCCGCGCCCCGCGCCCCGGCTGGTCGCCGCCCCGCCGCCGCGCGCCGCCGCGCCACTCGCCGCTCCCGCGCAACCCGCCGCCGGGGAACCGGCGTCCGACGCGTGCGACGTGGTCACCGTCCCCGCCCGACAGGGCTTCGAGGCCGCTGACCTGCTGCTGCGCGAGTCCGACAGCGCGGGCCCGGTGCTCCACGACGATGCGGACAACACGCTCAGCTTCGTGGTGCCCCCAGGCACCGCCGCCGAATGGGACGTACCGGGCAGCGCCTGCACCCGCACGCACGGCCGCGGGCTGGACCTCGGGGCCGCCCGGGCCGCCGGGGCGCCTGATGCGGGTACGGGACGTGCCGCAAGCGCCTACCCGGCCGGGGAGGCCGGAGCCGCCCGGGGCGACGGCCCCGCGCGCGAGGACGGTGCCGACCGGGACGCCGGAGCCGAGTGGCAGCAGGCGGCCCCACCCCCGCCGCCGCTACCCGGCGCCGCCTGGCTCGTACCGCCCACCGACGCGTACCGCGAGACCACTGACCCGGCCGTGCTGCGGGCCGCGCTGGGGGAGGCCGCCCGGGTGATCGAGGCGATGGACCGCTGCCGCTGACGACGGCCCGGCGGCCGGGGCTCATGGGCGCGGCGCCCGACCCGATCGCGGGCGTTGCGCCTGGCCGGGCCGCAGGTCGCCGGCCGTGGGCCCGTTCCGGCCGCCCCGTCGTACGTGCTACTCGCTGGGGCCGTGGGCTGACCCGCGCCGGCGGCCAGGGCTCATGGGCGCGGCGCCCGGCCGGCTCGCGGACCCCCCCCCCCCCGGCCCCGGCCCCCCCCCCCCCGCCCCCCCCCC
>NZ_JBEHZD010000444.1:0-6870 GCF_040240285.1 Streptomyces sp. HSW2009
CCCACATCTACACACGGTGTAGCGCGGCCCGCGTCATTTGTTTAAAAGACACAGCGCACCCCCTGGGGGGGGGGCCCCCCCCGGTGGGGGGGGGCCCTTGGCCGTTATCCGGCCGCGTATCCTCGTGACGTGCTTCTCTCTGACAAGGACATTCGGGCCGAGATCGAATCCGGCCGAGTGCGGATCGACCCCTACGACCACCAGATGGTGCAGCCGTCAAGCATCGACGTGCGCCTGGATCGGTATTTCCGGGTGTTCGAAAACCACCGCTATCCGCACATCGACCCGGCCGTCGAGCAGCACGACCTGACGCGCGAAGTCGTGCCGGACGGCGATGAGGCGTTCATCCTGCACCCCGGGGAGTTCGTGCTGGCTTCCACGTACGAGGTGGTGAGCCTGCCGGACGACATTGCCTCGCGTCTCGAAGGCAAGTCGAGCCTCGGCCGGCTCGGGCTGCTCACGCATTCGACGGCCGGCTTTATCGACCCGGGGTTCTCCGGGCACGTGACGCTGGAGTTGTCGAACGTGGCGACGCTGCCGATCAAGCTGTGGCCGGGAATGAAGATCGGCCAGCTCTGCATGTTCCGACTGACCTCGCCGGCCGAGCACCCGTATGGTTCTGCCCGCTACGGGTCGCGCTACCAGGGACAGCGCGGGCCGACCCCGTCGCGGTCCTTCATGAATTTCCACCGGACGCAGGTCTGAGCCAGCCCCCTGGGCGCGCGGCCCCGCGTCGGGGCCCCGCGGGAGCGGGCCGGGAACGCGACGAGAGACGGCGAGGGCGAGTGAGATGAGTGCGGAGAATGCGGTGCGCGAGAATCTGACGTACGAGACGTTCGGACGGGCGATTCGGGAGTTGGCGCAGACGATCGCCGATGACGGTTACGAGCCGGACATAATCCTCTCCATTGCCCGTGGTGGCGTCTTCGTCGCGGGCGGTCTCGCCTATGCGCTGGACTGCAAGAACATCCACCTGGTGAACGTCGAGTTCTACACCGGAATCGGCACGACATTGGCCATGCCGGTCATGCTCGCGCCCGTTCCCAATGCCATTGATTTTTCCGATAAGAAGGTGCTCATCGCCGACGATGTCGCCGATACCGGAAAGACGCTGAAACTCGTCCACGACTTCTGTGTCGGCACGGTCGCCGAGGTGCGCAGCGCGGTGATCTACGAGAAGACGCAGTCGCTGGTGAAGTGCGAGTACGTGTGGAAGCGCACCGATGAGTGGATCAACTTCCCGTGGTCCGTCGAGCCGCCCGTGGTCCGCCGCGACGGCCAGGTACTCGACGCCTGAACCACGCCACGCGCCGGCCGCCCTGCGGGCGCACCACTCGCCCGCAGGAGCGTCCCGGTGGGGCGAGCGACTGTCAGGCAGTCGGCTCACAAGCTCCAGCGTCGCCCGCTGTCCGGGTAGACGATGTGCGCGCTGCCGTCGGGTTCGCGGACGTAGACGAGCCGATCGTGCTCCGGGCGCCCGTTCTCGGTCCACCATGCCCACAGGTGTTCGACTCGGCTCCACAGGGACGGTGCCCCGCCGAAGGTAACCGTCTGTTCGCCTGTGATCGGGGACCGAGCCCATGACCCGTCCGGCCGCTGGAGCTGGAAGGACACCACTCCAGTCTCGTCGTCACAGTGGTAGACGAACTCGGCATCGCGCAATTCGGCGGCGAGCAGCAGCCGGAAGGCGTAGTTCGACCGGAGATCCCTCCCTGAGACGCTCGTCGTCCTGGTCGCGGCTTCGGGTTCGTGGTCGGGGCGCTCGGTCGGGGGGTAGCTCGTCTCCGCGCTGCGGGCGGGCATGAACCGCCCGCCCGCGGTCGTGAAACGGCCCGAACAACGACCGTCGTCGCGGACCACAAGCCGGACGACGCCACCCTCGACGCCGAGGCCGACGTCGGTCACTATGACGGTTCCGGGCTTCGTGTTCGCCATCAGGTCGTCGGTCAGACCAGGGAGCGAGCACGTGCTGATAATCCGGTCGAACGGTTTGGTGCCGGGGTATCCCTTGCGGCCGTCACCGACGGCGAGCTGCGGCTCGTACCCGGCCTGGGCAAGGTGTTCCCGGGCGCTTTCGACGGTCGTGGGGTCAATGTCGATGGAGTACACCGCGCGCTGACCGAGGCGGGCGCAGAGCAGTGCCACGAGATAGCCGGTGCCCGTGCCGATGTGCAGCACCAGGTCGTCGTCCTCGATTCCGAGGTCTTCCAACATCCCGGCGAGCACGCTCGGCAGGGTGCTAGACGAGGTGGGGATGCCGGTCCACGTGTGCTCGTCGACGCGCTCGGCGGTGTCCGGGTCGAGCGTCGTCACAAGGGTCTCGTCGCGGTAGACCAGCGGCAGACGGCGCTCGTCGGTGGTGTCCAGCATTCGCCACGCCGCGACGCCCTTGTCGGTGGTCCCCATCTCGTACCACCTGGGTACGAACAGATGCCGCGGCACGGTGGAGAAGACGTCGAGCCATCGTTCGGAGCGGATCGCACCGTCTTGCTTGAGCGACTCGACCAGCGCGGTCAGGTAGGGCCGTGCGACATCGAGGGGTGATTGACTCATGCGGTGACTCCTTGCAGTTCGTCCGCGATGGCCTCGGCGATGGGGTGCCCGGTGCGGTGTTGGATCCAGTCCCACTGGCCACACGGGTTGGCTTCCAAGAACGTCCAGTCACCCGATGCGGAAACGATGAAGTCGAGGGCAGCGAATCGCAGGTCGAGGGCCTGCATGTAGCGTTCCACGCCCTGAGCGACGTCGTTGGGCACTTCGCAGGTCCGATAGGTGAGAGACGCATAGTCGCTGCGCCAGTCGATGTACGCGTCGGCATTGCCGGCGTGAATCTCGGCAGCAAACTGCTGACCGCCGACGACTGTCAGCCTCACCTCGTGCGCCTTCGGCACCCACGCCTGGAAGAGGTGGGCGGTTGTGTCGATGCCCCGCAGGTCGACGAGATCCTCCTCGGAGAGACGGCACGTGTAGACCGTCTTCAGCTCGTCGCCCTCGATCAGAACGGGTGAGGCAACCGGCTTGCAGATCAGTGGACCAGGCATGTCGGCGGCGAAGGAGCGGACGGCGTCCGGACTGTTGGTGATCAGAGTCGGTGGGATCACAAGGCCGCTCCGACGCGCGACATCAAGCTGAACAGGCTTGTACTCGGCTCGGGACATCGCCGACGGGTGACTGACCCACCGGCAATTCAAGGCGGCGATGATGCCGCCGAGTCCGGAGCGTGCTTGCGCCGCGGCGAACCGTCGCTCTGGTCCAGACATACCGTCAGGAATCCTGAACGGCTTCGGTGTTCGGTAGTAGACGGCGGCGACGTCGGCGAGGTCGAGCCGCCGATACGGGGACCATAGGGGCCCCGTCCACCCGCTGTCGTCGTCGATCCGCCCGCCGAGGGTGAGCCGCTGGGGAAAGCCTTCGGCATCCATCCGAAAAACGTCAGCACCACGATCGGTGAGCGTCTTCACCACCCGATCGGTGGGCCAGTCCTCCCGCGAAGCGATGACGAGGATGGTGGGCACTGACCTCAGTCCTTCGGGCCCTCGTCGAGGGGCGGAGGGTTCTTGATGTTGCCGTCCGGGACGGTGGGGTTATGGGTCCCCATGTACGGCAGCACATCGGTGTCGACACCGATTGAAACCTGCCGTTCGTCGTCGTAGATCGATGCCGGAAGGGGGGTTGCCTTGGTAGCGTCGGGCGTCCGCGCGAAACGGAGCACCCACGGTCGGGTGTTGGGCCCGGTCGGAGGCTCCGAGCTGTGGGGCAGACGACCCCCCTCCGGGGCGAGCGGGAACACCTCGGTCGGTTGGGACAGAGTGGGCACGGTCTGAAGTCCTCTCGGAACAACGACAGGCGGTGGGCCGCCGGTATGGCAGTCAGGGGAAGGCTGAAGCGAGCCGTTCGCCGCAATGGGAAGGTGCACGTCCCGCGCCCCACGAGGAAGGGTGTTGGGCTGCCAGCAGCCACCCCAACCAAAAGACACAGCAGGGGTGTTGGCGTAGCCGGGTGCATGGCGGCGCCTTCAGTGAAGGTAGCGTCACTGATTCGATGGGATCAATAGGGCTACCCGCCGGCCGAATGATCGGCATATGCCAGAGCACCCCACGCCGCTTGGCGGTGTGGGGTGCTCTGGTGTCGCAGTTGGCAGGTGGGGCGAGAGTGACTAGTCAAGCAGGTGGTCGAAGTCGCCGTTCTTGACCCCCAGAATGAAGGATTTCAGCTTCTCCGGGGTCGTCGTGATCACCTCGTTGGGCTGCTCGCTCTCACGGAGTCTGACCGTATCGCCATCTCGGGATATCCCCATGCAGGAGTTTCCGGCTTGACAGAATGAGGATATCCGCCAAAGACTCTCCGTCATTCCCTGACCTCTCAGAGTTGCTGCACGATGCCGTGGATGAAATCTCTAGAATACTCGACTGGGAGAGCTTTCTTTTTCATGCGCTCCAAGAGATTTCGATAGTTTCTCAACTGGGCCGGCGAGTCGATAAAGGTGACTCCGTGAGTGGCGTCCAGTTGGACGGTGTCAAGTTCCGAAACATCGCCCTGTGCGTAGAAAATGGACTGGCCCGATCCGGCGAAACCGCCTGCGTCGAACGGGATCACCTGTATCGTTATGTGCTCGCGCTCGCCCATGGCGAGCAGATAGTTGAGCTGGGACCGGGCCACTTTCCTGCCGCCGAATTGCATACGTAGTGCGGCCTCGTGAATCACGGCCTCGCACCCTGGCGGCCACTCTCTTTCAAGGATTGCCTGCCGTCGCATCCTGTGGTTGATCCGCCTATCGAGGTCGAACCCGGAGAGCGGTGGGTCGATCTCAGAGAAGATGGCTTTGATGTGATCTGCGGTCTGAAAAAGCCCCGGAATGTGCGCGATCTGGTATGTGCGCAACCCGCGACAGTGGTGTTCAAGTTCAGCAATGTCGAGGAAATCCGCAGGCAAGGATTCCCGGTACTCAAGCCACCACCCCTTGGTTCGATCCTCAGCGATCTTTACCAGGGCATCGACGTAGTTCTGATCGTCGCAGCCGTAGGCGCAGGCAAGAGCGCGCACGCGTTCGCCGCTGACCCCGAAGCGGGCCGTCTCCATCTGGCTGATCTTCGTGTGGTCAATGCCGAGGAGTGGCGCCGCCTCCCGGCTGTTGTGGCCGGCGGCCTCCCGCAGGCGCCGCAACTCCGCGCCAAGACGGCGCTGCCGCGCTGTGGTGACGGTCCGGGGTGGCATGTCGTCAGTGTGCCCGCGCGGGGGTTGCCGGGTCCAGCAGGATCAGTGTTGCTACACGGAATCACCCCGCACAAAGGGCCCAGAACCTCGAAGGTTCTGGGCCCTTGCGCATGGCCGGGGCCGCGGGGCGGCCGGGTGGGTTACAGCGTGCCCAGCTTGATGATCGACAGCAGGGCGATGAGCTGGATGGCGCTGGCCGCCAGGGCCTTGGGCCAGGGGAGGTCGTGCGACTTGCTCACCATCGAGGTGAAGAGCGCGCCGGCCGCGATCCAGGTGGCCCAGCCGAGGAACTGCACCAGGACGCTGTCGCCGCCGAGGAACATCGCGAACAGCAGCCGGGGCGCGTCCGTGATCGAGGTGATCAGCATCGACAGGCCGATGGTCGGCG
Source organism: Streptomyces sp. HSW2009 (assembly GCF_040240285.1). Classification (NCBI taxonomy): domain Bacteria; kingdom Bacillati; phylum Actinomycetota; class Actinomycetes; order Kitasatosporales; family Streptomycetaceae; genus Streptomyces; species Streptomyces sp. HSW2009. The sequence goes on from NZ_JBEHZD010000444.1 coordinate 5,603, forward strand.
CCCAGGCGCCGTCGCCGCCGAGTTGGCGGGCGAGGGTGTGGGTGACCGCGCCGAGGATGAGACCGCTGAGCACCACGGCGACCGCGGTGCTGAACATCCACGGGATGCTGTTCGACAGCGAGGCGTTGAGCACCTCGTCCCGGGCCTGATCGAGGCCGAAGACCGCGAGCAGCCCGTAGATGAAGGTCACGGTCAGTGCCGTGGGCCACATCGGGTGGTCGCGCATCTGCCAGAACGTCGGGCCCGGCCGCAGCACGATGCCGCGCAGCAGGTCCTTCCAGTGCAGCCGCGGCCCGGGGGGCGGGGCGGGCTGCCCGGCCCGGTAGGCGCCCGCCTGGCCGTCGTCGTAGCCGTCGTCCCCGTACCCGTCGTCGCCGTAGCCGCCCTGCGGCCCGTACGCCGGGTCGTCCAGGCTGAACTGCTGGGTGTGCCCGGGGTTGTCGTTCGGGTCGTACGCGGGCTGGCCTCCGGCGTGGCCCGGGTGGTGACCCTGCTGGCCCGGGTGGTGACCCTGGTGGCCCGGCTGGCCGCCGTGCTGCTGGCCGCCGCCGGGGCCGTAGTACGGGCCCGGGCCGCCGTCGCCGAAGTACTCCGGCTCGTCCGGGCGGCCCTGCGCCGGGTGCGGCCAGTTCACCCGACCGGCGCTCGGCGCGTACGGGCCGGGGGCCTGACCTGGGCGGTGACCGCCGGGGCCGGGGCCCTGGGGCGGGCCGCCGTAGGGCGCGGGGCCGCCGGGCGGCTGGCCGTACGGCGCGGGTCCGCCCTGCCCGTACGGCGGCGGGCCGCCCTGTTGTCCGTACGGCGGGGGCGCCTGCTGGGGACCGGGGCGCCCGGAATGCCCGCTGTGCCCGCCGTGCCCCGAAGGCCCCGCGGGGCCGGGGCGTCCGGGGGGCCCGGGGTACGGCCCCTGCTGCCCCTGTTGTCCCTGCTGCCCCGAGCGGGAGTCGCGTCCGCGTCCGATCCTGAATACAGCCACGATTAGAACGTACCAGGTCTCGGCGACGGCGGTGACGGGGCAGGGGGGAATCCGCCGGCCATTGCGGCCGAGCTGTGACATCCCTTAGGGGAACCCTGGGGGGCTAACCCCCCGTTGACCTTGGCTTTTGGTGCACCCTGCGGCGCCCGAGCGGGAGTTTACGACCCGTTCGGCGACTTGGCTGGCCGCGCGGCTCGTGGTGGCTGGGAGTCGGGGCCAGCGAGGTGGCTGGGTGGGGAAGGCCGCGAGGTGGGGGGGGGGGGGGGGGGGGGGCGCCCCCCCCCCCCCCCCC
>NZ_JBEHZD010000445.1:0-6865 GCF_040240285.1 Streptomyces sp. HSW2009
GGCCGGTCCGGCGCCGGCGCGGCGGGGCAGGCCGGCGCGCCCGCCGCAGGCCCCGGCGTGGCCGCCGCGCTGGCCGGCCTGCCGGCCCCGCCCGCACTCCTCGCCAAGGTCGCGGCCCTGCCACCGACGACCGACACCCCCGACGTCGACGAGGCGGCGGCGACCCGCCCCGAGCGGGACTACGGGCTGCGCCAACTGCTGCGCGGCTTCGGCAAGCCACTGGCGATCAGCCTGCTGCTCGTCTCGCTGGACGCGCTGGCCGGGCTGTTGCTGCCGGTGCTGATCCGGCACGGCATCGACCAGGGCGTGCAGCAGATGGCGCTCGGCGCGGTGTGGGCCGCATCCGGCCTGGCCCTGCTGGTGGTGCTCGGGCAGTGGGCCGCCCAGATCGGCGAGACCCGGATGACCGGGCGCACCGGTGAACGCGTCCTGTACTCGCTCCGCGTGAAGATCTTCGCCCAACTCCAGCGGCTCGGTCTCGACTACTACGAGCGAGAGCTCAGCGGCAAGGTCATGACGCGGATGACCACCGACGTCGACGCGTTGTCCACGTTCTTGCAGACCGGCCTGGTCACCGCGTTGGTCAGCCTGCTCACCTTCTTCGGCATCCTGGTCGCCCTGCTGGTCATCGACGTGGAACTGGCCCTGGTGGTCTTCGCGACGCTGCCCGTGCTGATCGTCGGCACCGTCTTCTTCCGACGCCAGAGCGTCAAGGCGTACGAGTTGGCCCGCGAGCGGGTCAGCGCCGTCAACGCCGACCTCCAGGAGAACGTCGCCGGGCTGCGCATCGTGCAGGCGTTCCGCCGCGAGGACAGCGGCCAGCAGCGGTTCGCCGAGCGGAGCGACGCCTACCGGCAGGCCCGGGTGCGCGGCCAGTGGCTGATATCGGTGTACTTCCCGTTCGTCCAACTGCTGTCGTCGGTGGCCGCCGCGCTGGTGCTGATCGTCGGCGCCGGCCGGGTCAGCGACGGCACGCTCACCGCGGGCGCGCTCGTGGCGTACCTGCTCTACATCGACCTGTTCTTCGCCCCCGTACAGCAGCTCTCGCAGGTCTTCGACGGCTACCAGCAGGCCACCGTCTCGCTGGGCCGGGTGCAGGAGTTGCTGCGCGAGCCGACGACGACGCCGGTGGCCGAGGCGCCGCGTCCGGTGCAGCGGCTGCGCGGCGACATAGCTTTCGAGGACGTGCAGTTCCACTACGGCACGGGCGAGCAGAGCGAGGCCGCGCTGACCGGCATCGACCTGCGGATACCCGCCGGCCAGACGGTGGCCTTCGTCGGCGAGACGGGCGCCGGCAAGTCCACCCTGGTCAAGCTGGTGGCCAGGTTCTACGACCCGTCGGCGGGTCGGGTGACCGTGGACGGTGCGGACCTGCGCGAGTTGGACCTCGCGCAGTACCGGCACCGGCTTGGCGTGGTGCCGCAGGAGTCGTACCTCTTCCCCGGCACGGTGCGGGACGCCATCGCCTACGGGCGCCCCGACGCGTCCGATGCGGAGGTGGAGGCCGCGGCGCGGGCGGTGGGCGCGCACGACATGATCGCCGTGCTGGACGGCGGCTATCTGCACGAGGTCACCGAGCGGGGCCGCAACCTCTCCGCCGGGCAGCGGCAGTTGATAGCCCTGGCCAGGGCGGAGCTGGTGGGTCCCGACGTCCTGCTGCTCGACGAGGCGACCGCCGCGCTCGACCTGGCCACCGAAGCCCTGGTCAACCAGGCAACCGACCGGCTCGCCGGCGCCCGCACCACGCTGGTGGTGGCGCACCGGCTGACCACGGCCGCGCGCGCGGACCGGGTGGTGGTCCTGGACCACGGCCGGGTCGTCGAGGACGGCACGCACGAGGAACTGCTGGCGCGCGACGGGCGGTACGCGCGGCTCTGGCACGCCTTCACGGGGGGTGAGATGGCCACCACGGCGGCGGTCGTGGGCTGACGCGCCCGGGCGCCTGCGTCGCGGCCCCGCGCCACGGCCCCCGCCCCGCCCTGACCTGCCCCGTGCCCGGCGCCCACGCCGCCGCCCAGCCCTACGGCCCGGCCGCCGGCCCGTACCAGCCGCGACATCACCCCAACGGGCGTACCACCAGCCGGCCACCCGAGGCGGGGCACACCAGGCGGGGCGGGCAGGCCGGTCGCCCCAGGCGGGGTGGGGCAGGGCAGCCACCTCAGGCGGGGCAGAGCGGCGCGAGACAGGCCAGACCAGGCCAGACCAGGCCAGACCAGGCTGGACAAGGTAGGCCAGACCAGGTCAGGCAAGGCAAGCCGGGCTCAGGCGGGCCAGGTCAGACGACGGCCAGTCAAGGCCAGGCAAGCTAGGCCAGGCCGGGTGAACCAGGCCAGAGCGGGGCAGCCAGGCCATGCAGGGCCAGGCGAGCCAAGACCGGGCCAGACAAGTCAGCGTCCGGGCTACGGTTCCATCCCGCTCGCGCGGGCGATGGCCTCCACCTCGCGGCGGTCCGCCTCCCGTTCGGCCGCCTCGGCGGCCACCCGGCGTCTGTGCCGGTCCAGGAAGTCCGGGTCGCAGGCGCGGTCCTGGGGCACGAGGACCTTCATGCCCTTGGCGTGGGGCGTGTCCCCGAGGTCGACGACAACCCGCTCGTCCTGCGAGGTCAGCAACCCGAACAGGACCAGGAGCTCGGCCTGGAGGTCGGGCGTGAACAGTTCGCGTTCCTCGGGGTCCATGCCCAGTTCGTAGGTGCCGCCGCGCACCGCGGGTGAGACGCTGAGCTCGCGGAGCAGCCGCATCAGGAGTTCGAGGGACGGCGGATCGATGCGCTGCGCGAGATCACTCAGGTATTGGCGTAACCGTTCGGCCCGTTCGCTCGGTTCGGGGGCCGCGGGCCCCTGGGATTCCTCTCGGTCCATGCCGACAGCATGGGTCATCTCACCCAACGAGGGGAGGGGGCCGACACAGCGTAACGGCGGCGGGCCGGGCGCTCCGGGGCCGGGACGGAAGTCACCACACCCCCTGCGAACTGGGGCTAGCCGATCGCAGGTGCTCCCTATAGGTTCACGGCGACCACTGTGAACTTTGTGAAACTCCTGGGGAGGGCGAATGCACAAGTCGCTCAGATGGCTGCTCACGCTGGTGGTGCTCATCGGCACCGTCGGTGTGGGCTCTGCTTCGGCCGGTACGGCCACCGCTGCGGAACCGGACGACATCAAGGAACGCATCCTCGACATACCGGGGATGAGCTTCATAGAGGAGAAGCCCTACGACGGGTACCGCTTCCTCGTCCTCAACTACGAGCAGCCGGTCGACCACCGGCACCCGTGGAAGGGGACGTTCAAGCAGCGGATCACGCTGCTGCACAAGTCCGTCGACCGGCCCACGGTCTTCTTCACCTCCGGCTACAACGTGAGCACGAGCCCGCGCCGCAGTGAGCCGACGCAGATCATCGACGGCAACCAGCTCTCCATGGAGTATCGCTTCTTCACCCCGTCCCGGCCGCCGCCGGCCGACTGGAAGAAGCTCGACATCTGGCAGGCCGCCAGCGACCAGCACCGCCTGTACAAGGCCCTCAAGCCGATCTACGGCAAGAAGTGGCTGGCCACCGGCGGCAGCAAGGGCGGCATGACGGCGACGTACTTCCGCCGCTTCTACCCGCACGACATGGACGGCACCGTCGCGTACGTGGCCCCCAACGACGTGGTCAACCACGAGGACTCGGCGTACGACCGGTTCTTCGCCCGGGTCGGCAACCGCGAGTGCCGCGCCAGCCTGACCGCCGTGCAGCGCGAAGCCCTGGAGCGCCGGGACCGGCTGGTCGCCCGCTACCAGAAGTGGGCCGGCGAGCAGGGCCGCACCTTCACCGTGATGGGCAGCGCCGACAAGGCGTACGAGAACGCCGTGATCAGCCTGGCCTGGGCGTTCTGGCAGTACAGCCTGGAGAAGGACTGCGCGGACGTGCCCGCGCCGACCGCGTCCGACGACGTGCTCTACAACTACATCGACAAGATCTCCGGCTTCGAGTCCACCACGGACCAGGGCCTCGCCGGCTACACGCCGTACTACTACCAGGCGGGCACCCAGATGGGCTGGCCGACGGTGCAGTACGGCAAGCTGCGTGACCTGCTGCGCTACCCGGGCATCGACGCGCCGCGGCACTCCGTCCCGGCCGAGATCCCGATGCGCTTCGACCCGCGCCCGATGCGGGACGTGGACCACTGGGTGCGCCAGCACGGGCAGCAGATGCTGTTCGTCAACGGCCAGAACGACCCGTGGGGCGCCGAGCCGTTCCACGTGAAGCAGCGCAACGACTCGTACGTGTACACGGCGCCCGGCGCCAACCACGGTGCGAACATCGCCGGGCTGCCCGCCGCGCAGAAGGCGAAGGCGACCGCGCGCGTCCTGGAGTGGGCGGGCGTGCAGCCGGCGGCCGTGAAGTCCGGTGCGCAGACGGCGAAGCCGCTGGCCGCGTACGACAAGAAGCTCGACCGCCAGGAGCTGACCCGCGAGTCCGCACTGCGGCCGTAGCGGAGGTGGCGGGCCGACACCGGTACGTACGCGCGTGCGCGCGTGGCCGACCGGTGGAGTGACCCGCCGGTGCGGAGGGGCGTCCGGATTCCGGGCGCCCCTCCCGCGCGTCAGGGCGCGGGACGGCGCGGCCGATTGCGGCAGGTCAGGCAGGTCAGGCGGGAGGGGCCGGTGCGCGACGGGGCCGCGGGCCGAGGACGGCGGGTCGTGCGCGTGGGATGCGGCGTCGGTCAGCCGGCCGTGCGGTGCGGCCAGTGCTCCTGGAGGATGCGGACGGTCTCGGTGATGGCCGGGCGGCGGGCGGCCCCCGGGCGCCAGAGCGCGTACAGCCGGCGTACGGGGGTCGGTTCGAGCGGTACGACGACGACCCCGTCCGGCACCGGGCCCCGGCCGAGGCGCGGCACCAGGGCGACCCCGAGACCGGCCGCGACCAGCGCCAACTGGGTGTGGTACTCGGCGACCTGGTAAGCCAGGTCGGGCTCGTGGCCCGAGGCGCGCAGCGTCCGTACCAGCCAGTCGTGGCAGACCGAGCCGGGCGGCTGGCAGATCCACCGCTGGTCGGTCAGGTCGGCGCGGCGCAGCACGGCGCGGCCGGCGAACGGGTGGTCACCCGGGACCAGGACGTCCGACGGGTCGTCGCCGATCACCGCCCGCTCGACGCCGTCGGGCGCCGGCAGCGGCGAGATGTCCCAGTCGTGGGCGACGGCCAGGTCGATCACGCCGCGGGTCACCAGATCGGGCGAGAGGTGCGGGTCCACCTCGATCATCCGGGTGTCCAACCCGGTGTGTCGGGTGGCGAGTTCGGCCAGTACGGAGGGCATCAGCCCGCGCGCGGCCGAGGCGAACGCGCCGATCGCCAGCCGCCCCGACGGCTGCCCGCGCCGCTCTTCGAGCGTGGTCTCGGCGCGCTCCACGATGGACAGCAGCTCCTGCGCGGTGTCGGCCAGGTGCTGGGCCGCGTCGGTGAGGGCGATGCCGCGGCCCTGCCGCTCCAGGAGCGTGGTCCGGGTCTCCCGCTCCAACTTGGCGATCTGCTGCGAGACCGCCGACGGGGTGTAGCCGAGGGCGATGGCCGCCGCGCTGACCGAACCGTGCACGGCGACCGCGTGCAGCGCCCGCAACCGCGCCAGATCCAACATGGTGTCCGCCACCTCTGCTTTCGCTCGTACCGTCGCTGGCCTGGCCTGGCCTGGCCTGGCCTCGCCTGGACGGGACTGGCCCGCCTTGCGTCCGTACCGTCGGGCCCGGCCGTGGCCCGCCTCGTGTCCGGACCGCCGCACGGTCGATCGCCCCAGGCCCGGCCCGCCGCGCGGCCGTACCGCCCGCACTGCCCGCATTACCTGAACCGCCCGCACCGCCCGCACCGCCCGCACTGCCTGAACCAACAGCCCCGGCAGCTTGTAGCAATGCTTCATCCAACCATGAAGACACTTGCGCTGGTGCTACAAGGTTCGGCGGGGCGATGCTCGACGCCATGCGACCCGTTCACATCGCCCTGGCCGTGTTCGTCGCCGCCGCCTGGGGCGTCAACTTCGTTGTCATCGAGATCGGTCTCGACCACTTCCCGCCGCTGCTGTTCTGCGCCCTGCGGTTCGCCGCGGCTGCGGTGCCGGCGGTGTTCCTGATCGGCAGGCCGCAGGTCGCCTGGCGCTGGGTGATCGGGGTGGGGCTCGCGCTCGGCGTGGCCAAGTTCGGGCTGCTGTTCATCGGCATGCAGCAGGGGGCGCCCGCGGGGCTCTCCTCGCTGGTGCTCCAGGTGCAGGCGGTGTTCACGGTGCTGTTCGCCGCCCTCGTACTCGGCGAGCGGCCCGGCCCGGCACGGCTGGTGGGGATGGGCGTCGCACTGGTCGGCATCGCGGTGGCCGCGGTGGACGAGGGCACCTCGGGCCCGCTCGTCGGGCTGGGCCTGGTGGTGGCCGCCGCGCTCTGCTGGGGCGTGTCGAACGTGCTGACCCGCAAGGCCGCACCGCCGGACGCGCTGCGGTTCATGGTGTGGGTGAGCGTGGTGCCGGTGCTGCCGCTGGTGGTCCTGTCGCTGCTGTTCGAGGGCCCGGACGCGGATCTGGCAGCCCTGCGCGGCCTCGACTGGAGCGGCCTCGGCGTCATCGCGTACGTGGCCTGGTTCACCACCCTATTCGGCTTCGGCGCCTGGGGCCTGCTGCTGCGCACGTACGACGCGTCCGCGGTCGCCCCGTTCTCGCTCCTTGTGCCGGTCTTCGGGATGTCGTCCGCGGCCCTGCTGCTGAACGAGGACGTTAGCCCGCTGCGCTGGCTGGCCGCGGTGCTGCTGGTGGGCGGGGTGGCCCTGACGTCCTTCACCGGCCTCCGCCGCGGGGGCCGGCCGGGCGGCGGGCCTGGCGGGCGGACCGGGGCGCGGGCCGGCGGCGGGGCCCCG
>NZ_JBEHZD010000446.1:0-6854 GCF_040240285.1 Streptomyces sp. HSW2009
CCGGCTCTGCCCTCCCCCGGGCCCCCCGCGGGCGCCACCCCCCCAACCTCCCCGCTGCGCCGGCGGGCGGCGCCCCCCCCGGCGGCCCGCGACTCCTACAGCCGGCTCTCCCAGCACCTGCGCTCGCCCGCGGCCCAGCAGGCGCTGACCGACCAGACCCTGCGGCGCCCGGTGCTCTCCTCCGTCACGCCCGCCGCCGGTATCGGCCGCGACCCGCGCCACGAACTGCCCTTCCCCGGCAGCCGGCAGGTGGCGGACGGGCTGCTCGACTCGTACGAGAACGAGCTGCGCCGCCCCTCGCGCACCGTGTACGTGCTCGACACCTCGGGCTCGATGCGGGAGGAGCGGCTCGACCGGCTGAAGGCGGCGCTGCGGAAGCTGACCGGCACCGACAGGTCGGCGACCGGCGACCGGTTCCGCGACCGCGAGGAGGTCACGCTGATGCCCTTCGGCGACCGGGTCAAGGAGGTCACCACGCACACCGTGCCGGAGAAGCAGCCGGCGGAGGCGCTGGACCTGATCCGTACGAACGTGGACGCGCTGAGCGCCGACGGCGACACGGCCATCTACAGCAGCCTGGAGCAGGCGTACAAGCACCTGGGCGAGCGCGCGTCGAAGACCGGCGACGACCGGTTCACCTCGATCGTGCTGATGACGGACGGCGAGAACACCAGCGGGGCGGGGGCGCCGGAGTTCAAGAAGTTCTACGACGGCCTCTCGGCCGACCAGCGCACCATCCCGGTCTTCCCGATCCTCTTCGGCGACTCGGACCGGATGGAGCTCGAAGAGATCGCCGACGTCACGGGCGGCCAGCTCTTCGACGCGGTGCAGGGCTCGCTGGACGGCGCCTTCGAGGAGATCCGTGGCTACCAGTGACCGGGGCGCGGGGCGCGCCGTGGTGCGGTACCTGGAGTCCCGCAAGAACCTGGCCGGCTGCGGGCTCGGCCTGCTGGGCCTCGGGCTCTACGCGGTGGGGGTGGCCGGCGCGTACTGGCCGGTGGTGATCGCCGGTCTGTACGGGGCGGGCGCCCTGCTGGCCCCGCCCGAGCGCCCGCACTCCCCCCAGTTCCCCGCCCCGGGTGAGCAGGTTGACGCGCTCCGCACCGACCTGGCGACGCTGCGGACGTACCTGGCCGGGGTGCGCGACCGGGACCGGCTGCCCGACGAGACCGACCGGGAGCTGGCGGACCTGCTCGACCTGCTGACCGCGCTGCTCGACCCGGAGCGCGGCGGGGCTGAGGCGCTGGCGAGCGACGGCGAGGCACTGCACCGGCTGACCCGGATCATCCGCCAGGACACCCCGGACAGCGTCGACGCCTATCTGCGCACCCGCTGGTGGTCCCGGCTGGCCCCCGGTTCCCCGTCCCCGGATGAGGAGTTGCGGCGCCAGGTGGGTCTGCTCGTGGAGGAGGCCGCGGGCCTGGCCGCCACGCTGCGCGACGCGGAGTCCTGGCGCCAGCGGGCCCTGACCCAGTACTACGAGGACCGGGCGGGCCCGAGTGACCTGGGGGGCCTGGGCGACCTGGGGGGCGGGCCCGGCGGCCCGGAAGCGGGCTCGGGGGCGGGCCCGCAGGTGGGCCCGGAAGCGGCGGGCGACCCCGGGGTGGCGGGCGGCACCGGCTAGCAGTGGCGAGCGCGACGGCCGGGCCGCGCGCGGGGAGGCTCCTCGGCAGCAGCCGGGCCACGTTCCGTACGAACACGTCGTACGAACACGTCGTACGAACGCCCGGGACGAGAACACCTCGCACGCAAGCCGCGCGCCACGCACACGCGGCCCCACGGGCCATTCGCAGGGACGCCCTCCCACCGGAGGGCGTCCCCGTGCGTCAGCCGAGGCGGGCGACCAGGGCGCGGTACTCGTCCCACAGCTCCTTCGGCGTGTGGTCGCCGAAGGTGTTCAGGTGCTCGGGCACCAGGGCCGCCTCCTCGCGCCAGACTTCCTGGTCGACGGTGAGCAGGAAGTCCAGGTCGGCGGCGGTCAGGTCGAGCCCGTCGGTGTCCAGCGCCGCCGGCGTCGGCAGCACGCCGATGGGGGTCTCGACGCCCTCCGCGGTGCCTTCGAGCCGCTCCACGATCCACTTCAGGACGCGGCTGTTCTCGCCGAAGCCGGGCCAGACGAAGCGGCCGTCGTCGTTCTTGCGGAACCAGTTGACGTAATAGATCTTCGGCAGCTTGGCCGGGTCGGCGCCCTGCCCGACCTTGATCCAGTGGCCCATGTAGTCGCCCATGTTGTAGCCGCAGAACGGCAACATGGCGAACGGGTCGCGGCGCAGCTCACCCACCTTGCCCTCGGCCGCCGCGGTCTTCTCGGACGCCACGTTGGCACCGAGGAAGACGCCGTGCTGCCAGGAGAGCGACTCGGTGACCAGCGGCACCGCGCTGGCCCGCCGGCCGCCGAAGAGGATCGCCGAGATCGGCACGCCCTTCGGGTCCTCCCACTCGGGCGCGATGATCGGGCACTGCCCGGCCGGCACGGTGAAGCGGGCGTTGGGGTGCGCGGCCGGCGTCCCGCTCTGCGGGGTCCAGTCGTTGCCCTTCCAGTCGGTCAGGTGCGCGGGCGGCTCCTCGGTCATGCCCTCCCACCACACGTCGCCGTCGTCGGTGAGCGCGACGTTGGTGAAGACCGCGTTGCCCCACATCGTCTTCATCGCGTTGGCGTTGGTGTGCTCGCCGGTGCCGGGCGCGACGCCGAAGAACCCGGCCTCCGGGTTGATCGCGTACAGCCGCCCGTCGTCGCCGAACCGCATCCAGGCGATGTCGTCGCCGATGGTCTCCACGGTCCAGCCGGGGACGGTCGGCTCCAGCATGGCCAGGTTGGTCTTGCCGCAGGCGGACGGGAAGGCCGCGGCCACGTACTTCGCCTCGCCCCGCGGCGGGGTCAGCTTGAGGATCAGCATGTGCTCGGCGAGCCAGCCCTCGTCGCGGGCCATGACGGAGGCGATGCGCAGCGCGTAGCACTTCTTGCCGAGCAGCGCGTTGCCGCCGTAGCCGGAGCCGTACGACCAGATCTCGCGGTCCTCGGGGAAGTGCGAGATGTACTTCGTGGTGTTGCACGGCCAGGGCACGTCCGCCTCGCCCGGCGCCAGCGGCGCGCCGAGCGTGTGGACGGCCTTGACGAAGTCGCCGTCGTCGCCGAGTTCGTCGAGGACCGCGGCGCCCATCCGCGTCATGGTGCGCATCGAGACGGCGACGTACGCGGAGTCGGTGATCTCCACGCCCATGGCGGAGAGTGGGGAACCGAGCGGGCCCATGCAGAACGGGACGACGTACATGGTGCGCCCGCGCATCGCGCCGCGGAAGACGCCCTGGTCACCGGTGAAGACCTCGCGCATTTCGGCGGGGTCCTTCCAGTGGTTGGTGGGCCCGGCGTCCGCCTCGTCGGCGGAACAGATGAAGGTGCGGTCCTCGACGCGGGCCACGTCGCTCGGGTCGGACGCGGCGTAGTACGAGTGCGGGCGCTTGATCGGGTCGAGCTTCTTGAACGTGCCCTTGGCCACGAGTTCCTCGGCCAGCCGCTCGTACTCAGCCTGCGAACCGTCGCACCAGACGATCTCGGCGGGCTCGGTGAGTGCGGCGATCTCTTGGACCCAGGAGATCAGCTCCTGGTGGTTCGTGGGAGTGGGGTTCTGAGCCACGGGGCCACCGGCCCCGGAGGAATCAGCGCTGCGCGCCACGATCGCTCCGTTCCGCCGAAGCCCGACTGCTCCGGCGCCAGATTGAGGGTTTTGGTCGGATAGCAGACGTCGACGCAAGCGGCTACGAGAGTCGACGCAAGCGACTACGAAAAGTGCATACGTCCGCATATCCAGTGAGGGAGACAGCTACCCCTTGGGGGCTGCGACCCGGATGCTCAGCTCATCCGGTGCCGACCGCGCTCATTTGATCATCCGACCCGTTCGCCATTCTGTCCAGAGGGCGCCTCCGTGACCATCACCACTCGACACCGGGCCGTAACTTACGGTCGCGTAGGTAGCATGTGGAACATGACTGCCGCCGCGCCCGACACCGTCGACGCCACCAGCGAGTTGGACGCGTTGGCGCCACCGCCACTCAAACCGCGGCTGCGCGGCTGGCTGCACGCCGGGATGTTCCCCGCGGTGCTCATCTCCGGCGTCATGCTGACCGCGCTCGCCGACAGCGGCCGGGGCCGGCTGGCCTGCGCGATCTACACGCTCACCGCGTGCCTGCTGTTCGGCGTCAGCGCGCTGTACCACCGCGGCACCTGGGGCCCGCGCGCCGAGGGCATACTCAGGCGGCTCGACCACGCCAACATCTTCCTGATCATCGCCGGCACGTACACGCCGCTGACGCTGCTGCTCATCGACGGCGGCAGACAGCAGTTCCTGCTCTGGGGCATCTGGGCGGCGGCCCTGGCCGGCATCGCCTTCCGCGTCTTCTGGGTCGGCGCCCCGCGCTGGCTCTACACGCCCTGCTACATCGCCATGGGCTGGGCCGCCGTCTTCTTCCTCCCCGACTTCCTGCGCACCGGCGGCATCGCCGTCCTGGTCTGCGTCATCGTCGGCGGCGTCCTCTACAGCGCCGGCGGCGTCATCTACGGCATCAAGCGCCCCAACCCCTCCCCCCGCTGGTTCGGCTTCCACGAGGTCTTCCACTCCCTCACGCTGGCCGCCTTCGTCGTGCACTACGTGGGCATCTCGCTGGTGGCCTACCAGCACGGGTGAGCAGCGGTTCGGGCCTCCGGCCTCGACCGGCCACGACCGGCCCCGACCTGGCACGACCCCGACGCCCGGGCACGCGATTCCTTCGCGGCCCGGGCGTTTTCGTTTGGCCTGTGACGCCGCGGGTCTCCGGAGATCAGGGAGTCCGGAAGTCCGGAACCGTACGGGAGTGCCGCCCCGCCACCTCGTACGCACGCATACGCACGCATACGCACCCGTCGTACGAGACCACACCCGCCCCGCACCCCCGCAAGCCACTCACCCCCGCGGCCACAGCCACCAGAACCCCAGCCCCAGCAACTGCAACCACAACCACCCCAACCGACTACAGCTCCACCACGACCGCCCCGATGTGTTGCCCCGCGATCAGCCCGACCAGGGCGCCCGGCGCCTGGTCGAGCCCCGTGAACCGGGTGTGCGGGAAGGTGAGGCGGCCGGTCGCCATCGCCGCGCCGATCTCGCGGGTCCACTCCGGTATCCGGTCCAGGTGGTCGAGGAGCGTCAGGCCGCGCAGCTCGATGCTCCGCGCGAGCAGTTGCAGCGTGTCGATCTCCACCAGGGCCGTGCTGCCGGCGGCGCCGAGCTGCCCGGAGAGCGCGCCGATGATGGCGAACCTGGCCTTCCGGTTGGCGACCTTCAGGGCGGCCTGGAGCTGTTCGCCGCCGACGTTGTCGAAGACGACGTCGAGGCCGTCGGGGGCCAGCCGCCGCAGTTGCTCCTCGATCGAGCCCGCGCCCCTGAGCACGGCCGCGTCGTAGCCGAGTTCCCCGGTAAGGTAGTCGGCCTTGCGCTGTGAACTGGTGCTGCCGATCACCCGCGCCGCCCCGTACAGCCGGGCGATCTGCCCGGCCATGCTGCCCACGCCGCCGGCCGCCCCGCTGACGAACACGGTGTCCCCCGGGCGCACCTCCCCGGCGCACACCACACCGGCCCACGCGGTCAGCGCCTGCGACAGGTGCGCCGCGGGGTCCGGCAGCGCGGCCAGGTCGAGCGCCCGTACGGAGCCGGCGTCCACAGCCGCGTACTCACGCCAGGAAGCGTGGTGCTCCACCAGGTCACCGACCACCACCCCGCCCCCGACCCTCGCACCCGCACTCGCAGCGTCGTCGCCCACGGCGTCGTCGCCCACGGCGACCACCTCACCGATCGCCGGCCCCCACAGCGGCGCGTCCACCTCGTACGCGGGCATCGGGAGATCCGCGTCGGTCATGAGCGTGCGCATGACGGCGACGACGGCCATGTACCGGTTGCGTACGAGGAGTTGCCCCGGCCCGGGCGCAGGAACGGGCGCGGTACGGAGCGCGAAGTGCTCCGTACGCAACTCTGCGCCGGGGCGCTCGACGAGCCGCACCTCACGGTGGGTCGCGGGGACGTCGACGGGGCGGCCGGTGGCGGCGGCAGGGGACATGACACTCCTCGGCTTGCTGGGCAGCGCGCCGGGCGCATCACAGCGCCCCGCGCGGCTGATGAACGACCTCCTCGCACGGTAGGGCGTGCTGTCGGCACGCTCGGCCAACTGGTCACTGCTGTACGGCACTTGGGGTCATCGCCCGACGCCTCCCGCCATCCCCTTCGGATACGCCGATGACGCGCGCGAATGCGGAGGGATGGGCAGGAATGGGCGTACGGGGCGGGGGTGCGGCGGCGGGGCGGTCGGGCGCGGCGGACGACGGGGCAGCGCATGCCGACGGGCTGTCGGAAAACGAACACGGGCGCTTAGTGGGCGCTCACATGGCCCGGCTGGGCCCGGCCGGCCCGAACGGCTCGACTCCGATCGACTCAACCCCAGCCGCCTCCGCCCCCACCCCCCCGGGCCGCCCCCCCCCCCCTCCGTACGCGTCCGCTTGCCCATCCACGGGAACGGGCCCAGCCGGCCCGACCGGCTCAGCCCCGGCCGGCTCAGCCCCTACCGCCGCACGCCGTCCCTATCCCCGCCCCCGTCCGCTCACCCAACCGCGGAAACGGGCCCAGTCGGCTCGACCGGCTCGGCTCCGACCGGCTCAGCCCCAACCGCCGCGTGCGCCGCCCCTCGACCCCGCGCCCGCCCGCTTACCCCACCGCGGAAACGGGCCCAGCCGGCCCGACCGGCTCAGCCCCAACCGGCTCAGCCCCAACCGCCGCGTGCGCCGCCCCTCGACCCCGCGCCCGCCCGCTTACCCCACCGCGGAAACGGGC
>NZ_JBEHZD010000447.1:0-6852 GCF_040240285.1 Streptomyces sp. HSW2009
GGGGGGGGGGGGGGGGGGGGGGGCGGGCGGGCCGGGGGGGGGGGGGGGCGGGGGGCGGGGGCCGGGGGGGGGGGCGGGCCGTTGCGGCGGGCGGGTGCGGATGGCGGGCGCGCGCGGGGCCGCGCGCCCTACGGGCCAGTGACACCGGGTGCCGCTGCCGGGCCCCACCACCGTGCGGACGCGGCCCGGCCGCCGAACCGGCGGCGTGCGGCAGCGGCCCGCCCGACGGCACGCACCCGCCAGGGCCACCCGGCGATACAGACCCACCGGAGCCGCCCGACGGCACGCACCCGCCAGAGCCGCCCGGCGTTACGTACCCCTCAAGGCCCCCCGGCCGATGGGCCTCCACCGCCGCAGCTACCTCGGCCGCCGCCTCGGCCGCCACCTCGGCCCGCTCGCCCGCGGCCACGACCGGCCCGCCCAGCCCGTCAGGCCCGGCAGATCCGTCCGACCTGCCGGACCCGCCGGACCCGGCGACCCCGCCCGGCGCGGGACGCCGCCCCGCCGCCCCCGTCAGTACGGACCGGATCGCATCGAGTTCGCCCGCGAGTTCCGCCGCGGCGGGGAACGCCTCGTCGCGCTCCAACAGGACGCCGGGCGGCGCCACCCTGGCGCACAGTTCGGCGAGGACGTCGAGCACCGGCTCGGTCACCGGGTGCGCATGGCTGTCGTGCCAGATGCCGTCGCGCTCGATGCCGCCGGCCACGTGGACGTACGCCAGCGCAGCGACGGGCAGCGCGTCCAGCGTGGTGGCCGGGTCCTCGCCCCGGTTGACGTGGTTGGTGTGCAGATTGGCCACGTCGATCAGCAGGTGGACCCCGGTGCGCTCCACGAGTTCGGTGAGGAACTGCCCCTCGGTCAGCTCTTCGTCCGGCCAGCGGAACAGCGCCGCGATGTTCTCCAGCGCCAGTGGGACCGGCAGCGCGTCCTGCGCGATGCGGACGTTGGCGCACAGCACGTCCAGCGCGTCCCGGGTGCGCGGCACCGGCAGCAGGTGCCCGGCCTCGATGCCGGGCGATGCGGTCAGCGGCCCGCCGCCGCGTACGAACGCGATGTGTTCGGTGACCAGCGGGGCCGCCAGTGCCTCGGCCCGCTCGGCGAGCGCGGCCAGCCGCTGTGGGTCCGGGCGGGCGGCGTCGCCGAGCCCCAGTGAGACGCCGTGCGGGACGACGGTCGTGCCGCCGTCGAGCAAGGTGCGCAGGGCATCGGGCAGATGGTTCGGGCAGATGTTCTCCGCCACCACCTCCACCCAGTCGATGCCCGGCAACTGTGCGATGTCGGCGGCGATCTCCGGTCGCCAGCCGATGCCGATGCCTAGCCGTTCCATGGCGCCCCCCTGAAATGCGCGACGGTCCGCGTGCAAGAAGTCTTGGCCCCCGCAAGCGGGGACGAACAGCATCCGCGTTTGGTTCAGAGCTTCTTTTGAGGTTGCCGGCCTGGCCGTCCGGGGCCGGAGGACGGGATTCCCGGGCGCCCGGCAGGGGCGGGCGCACCCGGCTCCGGGCCGATCCGGAACGGGGGGACTGCGGAGCGGTCTTCGTCGGCTGTGGTTCCGATTTTCCAGCGCCTTGGCCGAGGGTTGAGTGATGATAGGCACGCAGACCCGGATACGTAGATTGCCCTTGCATGAGTCCGCTAATGTCAGCACTGCTACGAACTTGTGCGGTTCTCTTGCGAAAGCTGTTCACAAGGCGCCATAGGGTCGGATGGTTATCGGGGCGCAGTGGATGCGGTGGCGCGCCGTGTTCACCGTGTCGCACGCGGGACGTGGGAGAGACGTGCGGATCGGAAAGCTGTTCGCTGCGGCCAGAGCGCGGCGGAACGGGGGGACGGGCGGCGCGGAGAACGCGGAGGGCCGGCCCGCCACCACCGGCGACGCCAGCAGGCTCCCCGACGACCACACGATCTCCTTCGGCATCGTCACGCCGGGCTCCGCCTCCCGCGGCGGCCCGCGCATCCCGCCCCCACCGGGCACCCCACCGCCTGCCGGATCGCAGACGTCCCACGCCGCCGCCGACAGCGGGGCCGCAGCCGGCGCGAGTACGCCACCGGGCACGCCACCAGGCACGTCACCGGACGCGGCGACCGCCGGCCACTCCGCCGACGAGACCGCCAAGGGCCGCACCCCCGCAGGCGGTACGGGCCGCAGGCGCAAGAGCCGGCCGCAACGCGCGCGTTGGCTGCGCCGCCCCCGGGTGGACTATCCGCGCGCGGGCAAGCGCGGGGTGCGCCGCTGGATACCCTCCTGGCGGCTCTCGCTCGGCCTCTTCCTCTTCGTCTTCGGAACGCTGTCCGGCGTCGTCGGATACGCGTACTCGCAGACCGAGATCCCCGAAGACCTCAATGACTTCGCGACCCAGCAGGACAACGTCTACTACTGGGCGGACGGCACCGAAATGGGCCGCACCGGCCAGATCAACCGGCAGGCCACCGCGCTCGACCGGGTGCCGGAAGACGTGCGCTGGGCGGTGCTCGCGGCCGAGAACGCCTCGTTCTACTCCGACAGCGGCGTCTCACCGACCGGCATGTTCCGTGCGGTGACCCGCATGGTGACCGGCGGTGAAACCCAGGGCGGCTCCACCATTACCCAGCAGTATGTGAAGAACGCCTATCTGAACCAGCGGCAGGACCTCTCGCGGAAAATCACCGAGATGTTCATCGCCATCAAATTGGACAACAAGCTGAGCAAGGACGAGATTCTGGAGGGATATCTCAACACCAGTTGGTTCGGGCGTGGCACCTATGGAATTCAGCGCGCTTCGTACGCGTACTACCGCAAGGACGTTTCCGAGCTGACGGTGAGCGAGGGAGCCTTCCTCGCCACCTTGCTCAAGGGCGCCGGAATGTATGACCCACACGTCAGTGATGCCAATCGGCGGCGGGCCGTGGAGCGCTGGAACTGGGTGCTCGACCGGATGGTCGAGATCGGCAAGCTCTCGCGCGATGAGCGGAAGGCCATCACCGAGTTCCCCGAGCCGCGCAAGCAGCCGCAGCCGGCCGGGCTCGACGGGCAGACCGGCTATCTGGTGGAGACCGCCCGCGCCTACGTCGCCGCGCACACCGACATCGAACCCGCCGACTTCGACCTGGGCGGCTACCAGATCCGCACCACCTTCGAGAAGCCCAAGGTGGAGGCGTTGGCCGCGGCGGTCAAGAAGGTCCGCGACGGCCTCAAGCCGAACCAGCGGGAGGCCGACAAACAACTGCGCGTCGGCGCCGCTTCGGTGGCCACCGACGGCCGGATCGTGGCCCTGTACGGCGGCCCCGACTACGTCAAACAGGGCTTCAACGACGCCAACGCCTCCAATGTGCCGGCCGGCACCTCCTTCGCCCCCTTCGTCTACGCGGCCGGGCTGCAACAGGGCGTGCTCAAGGAGCGCGGCGCGGCCCGCAGCACCGTCACTCCGGCCACCGTGTACGACGGCGACGACAAGGCCGCCGTGCGCACGCCCGAGGGCCCGTACTGGGACCGCAGCGGCAAGATCGTGCGGGCCCGCAACGACGGCGGGAAGTCCTGGGGCAAGATCAGCCTGCACCAGGCGGTGGTCAACTCGGTGAACACGCCGATCATGCAACTCGGCATGGACGTCGGGCTCGACCGGGTGCGCAGCACCGCCGTGGCGACGGGGATGCTGCCCAGCAGCTTCGGCGAGCAGGTGCCGGCGCTCTCGCTGGGCACCGCCAAGCCGAGCGCGATCCGGATGGCCAGCGCGTACAGCACCTTCGCCGCCCGTGGCCAGCACACCGAGCCGTACTCGGTGACCCGGCTGACCCGCAACGGTGACGCCGTCGACCTGAGCATGCCGACCGGGAAGCAGGTGTTGCGCCCGGAGGTCGCCGAGGCGGTGGACGGGGCGCTCAAGGACTCCGTGCGCAGCGGCGCCGCGAGCGCGGCGGGCGTGGTGGGGGCCGGCGCCGCGGGGAAGGCGGGCACGGCGCAGGACGACACCGCCGCCTGGTTCGTCGGCTACCGCGACACGCTCGCCACCTCGGTCGCCGTCAGCAGGCTCGACCCGAAGACCCACGAACTCCAGCCGCTCGACGGCCTGGGCGGCGACCCCACGCCGAAGACGGGCAACGGCTACCCGCTGCGCATCTGGACCGACTACCTACGGGCGGCGCCCTGACCCGTGGGGGCGGCGGCTGACCACTCCTGCGGCCGGCACAAACAGGCCAGACACAACAGACCGGCACAAACAGGCCGGAACGACCAACAGCGGCGCGGGCGGTGAACCGCTCGCGCCGCTGCACGGGGCCGATGGGCCCGCGGCTACTTCTTCTTGGTCAGGGTCTTCCAGTCGGGCGCCTGTGCCGGGTCAAGGCCGCGGAACTTGGCGAGCACCTCCGGGTCCTGCGCGTCGAGCCAGTCGCTGAGCTGCTTGAAGGACACGCACCGCACGCCCTTGCGCGGGCAGATCTCGCGCATCACGTTCTCAATGGCCTGCATGTATATGCCGCCATTCCAGTCCTCGAAGTGATTGCCGATGAACATCGGCGCGCGACTGCCGTTGTAGACCCGCTCGAAGCCGTTGAGATAGCCGCCGGTGGTGAGCTTCAGCCATTCCTCGTACTTGGCCGGATCGCCCTCGGTGGTGTCCCCCGACTGGTTGTAGAGGAAGTTGAAGTCCATCGATAGGACCTGCTTCTCGCTCTTGGGGTACGGCAGGAGTTGGAGCGGGAAGTTCCAGATGCCGTCCATCTTGGTCGGCCATATCTGGAAGTCGCCCGGCGAACTCGCGTCGTACCGCCAACCGAACGACTTGATCGCCGGTATCAGCGTCTTCTGGCCCTCAAGGCACGGGGCCCGGCCGCCCACCAACTCCCGCGTGTAGTCGAAGGGCAGCGGATCGATATCGGTGTAGCCGGTGTTGGTCTTCCAGTTCTGCACGAACGAGTACTGCTGCTTGATCTCGCTCTTCCACTCGTCGACGCTCCAGTCGTCGCCGCCCTTGGCGCCGCAGAAGTGTCCGTTGAAGTGGCTGCCTATCTCGTGGCCGTCCTGCCAGGCGCCGCGCAACTGCTCCAGCGTGTCCCGGATGTGCGGATCGGTCGCGAAGGATATCGCCGCGCTGCCCGGCTTGTGCTGCGGCGGCCGGTACGACTCCTTCTTCGACTTCGGCAGCAGGTACATGCCGGTCAGGAAGAACGTCATCTTCGCGTTGCTGTCCCGGGCGACCTGACGGAAGTGGGAGAACAGCCGGTCGTCCCCCTGGAGCGCACCGTCCCAGGAGAACACCACGAACTGCGGGGGCTGCTCGCCCGGCTTGAGCTTCTCCGCCTTCGGCTGGTGCGGCTGCGGCCCGGTGTAGGACGTGGAGCCGTCCCCGAGCACCTTGACCTTGCCGTCCCAGGGCGGCTCCGTCGACTTGGGCTTGTCGCCCTTCTCCTTGCCCCCCTTGCCGTCCTTGCCGTCCGGACCGAGCGGACCCGGGAGCGTGGGCCGGGCGCCGGTGGCAGCGGTGGTGTCCTGCTTACCGTCATCGGAATCGCCGCGGGAAAGGCCGATCGCCACCGCGGTCACGGCACACGCCGAGACCAGGGCTATCGAGGTGTATATCGCCTTTTTCGACGGTTTGGACGCTTTACGCGACGTACGCGCTCTACGTGACTTCTTCCGGGACGTGCTCAACTTCGCCCCCCTGGGCACCAGTACAGATGTTCTCGTGCCTAAGTATCACAGTTGCCTGGGGCGTGTCCGAAGGGCCGGGTGGTCTGCGACGACTGTGCACGAACCGGGCGCGATCTCCGTGTACCCCGCGTCCCGTACGACCGGTAGCCCGCTGCCGGTCAGCGCGGGCCACCGGGCGGCCGGGGCGACCCGCACCGCCAGCGGGAACCCCGCCTGCCGCCAGGCCGCCTGCTGCTCGTCGGTCAGCTCCCACCAGGCGAGCTGTGCGCCGTGCCCGGCCTGGGCCATCGCCTTGCCCGCGGACATCTCCAGCGCGGGGTTGAGCCACAGCACCGGCGCGTCCGCGGCCGGCTGTCCGGGCTCGTGCGGGTCGGCCAGTTCGGTGCCCGAGACCTGGAGCTTGGCCAACTCCTTGGGCCAGCTGTCCAGCGGTACCGGCGGATAGACCCGTACCTCGGTGCCGCCGGCGCCGGTGACCGTGATGCCCGGCAGTTCCGCGGCCCGCCGCCACTCGGCGCCCCTGGCCCGCCGCACCACCTTGCGGATGCGGGCGTCCTGCCAGTCGCGTACGGCCTGGTGCCACGGCCCGTCCGACTCCGTGGCCCGCGGGTCGTCGAGCAGCGTGAGCACGGCGCGGGCGGCGGTCTCCAACGCATCCGTACGGGCCGGCGGCGCGGCCTTCTCCACGCGGACCACCAGCGGCAGCACGAACTGCGGCGCGGCGTCCCGGTCCGCCGCACTGCGCGGGGTGGCCGTGGGGTCGGGCGCGCGGCCGGTCGCCGAGTCGGAGGCCGGGCCGGAAGCAGGGTCGGCCGCCGGGCCGGGCGCGGAGTGGGAGTCGGGGCCGGTCGCAGGGCCGGAGTCGGAGTCGATCACGCGCCCCAGTCTGCCAGCCGCCCCCATGCCCCGGCCTGACCTGGCCTGGTTGCCGCCGTCCCCGCCCGAGCCCTTGCCTGACCTGGCTGCCGCCGTCCCCATATCCCCGTCCGGCCGGCCGGCCGCCCCCCCCCCCCCCGCCCCCCGCGGGCTGGCCCCCCCCCCCCCCCCCCCCCCCCCCCCCCAACCCCCCCCCCCGGGAGCCCCCCCCCCCCCAAACCCGGCCCCCACCCCCCCCACCCCCCCCAAGGGGCCGCCCGCCACCTCCTCCGCCCCCTGCGCCTCCGCGGCCGGGCTGCAACAGGGCGTGCTCAAGGAGCGCGGCGCGGCCCGCAGCACCGTCACTC
>NZ_JBEHZD010000448.1:0-6842 GCF_040240285.1 Streptomyces sp. HSW2009
GTACCAGAGGGTGACGTCCTGGCCCCTGGGCGAGTGACCGGGCGGGGCTGCCCCCGGCCGGCTGAGGCGCGGCCCCCCCCCCCCCCCCCCCCCCCCCCCCCCCCCCCCCCCCCCCCCCGCCCCCCCGGGGGCGGCCCACCCCCCGCCCCCGCCCCCCCCCGCCGGCCCCCCCCCCCCGCCCCGCCCCCCCCCGGGGGGCGCGCGCCCCCCGGGGCCCGCGCCTCCGCAGGATACGTACGGACCGCACGGACGACGCAGACAAGCGCACAGCTGCGTACGGACGCGTACGCACCGGCACGGCCGCGTACGGACGGGTACGCACCTGTCAGCACAGCCGACGACCCGATCAGGGACCGCCCCGCCGGACGGCCCCCCGATACGAAAGGAGGCGAAGCCGCTTTGAGTACGGGACCCGGAGCAGACTCCGCACCCGCACCAAAACCGACCACGACGCAACCCACCCCACCGGGCCGCGGCGAAACGTTCAGTTCGCTGAAGATCCGCAACTACCGGCTCTTCGCCAGCGGCGCCGTCATATCCAACACCGGGACCTGGATGTCCCGGATCACCCAGGACTGGCTGGTGCTCGGGCTCACCGGCTCCGCCACCGCCGTCGGCATCACCACGGCGCTCCAGTTCCTGCCGATGCTGCTCTTCGGCCTGTACGGCGGCGTCATCGCCGACCGCTACCCCAAGCGCAACATCCTGCTCGGCACCCAGGCCGCGCTCGGCCTGTGCGGCTTCGCGCTCGCCGCCCTGACGCTGAGCGGCCACGTCCAGGTGTGGCACGTCTATCTGATCGCGTTCCTGCTCGGCATGGTCACCGTCGTGGACACGCCCACGCGGCAGGCGTTCGTGATGGAGATGGTCGGCCCGAACGACCTGCGCAACGCCGTCAGCCTCAACTCCGCGAACTTCCAGTCCGCGCGCCTCATCGGCCCGGCCGTCGCCGGTGTGCTGATCACCGCCGTCGGCAGCGGCTGGGCCTTCCTGCTCAACGGGCTGTCCTTCACCGCGCCGCTGATCGGCCTGCTGCTGATGCGCACCAGCGAACTGCACCACGTCGAGCGCGCCCCACGCGGCAAAGGCCAACTCCGCGAGGGCCTGCACTATGTGGCGGCCCGTCCCGAACTGCTCTGGCCGATCGTGCTCGTCGGCTTCATCGGCACCTTCGGCTTCAACTTCCCCATCTGGCTGACCGCCTTCGCCGATGACGTCTTCCACGCCGGGCCCGGCACGTACGGCCTGCTCAACACGTTGATGGCGGCCGGTTCGCTGACCGGCGCGCTGCTCGCCGCCCGCCGCGGCACCTCGCGGCTGCGGATGCTGGTCGGCGCGGCGCTGCTGTTCGGCGTCCTGGAGGTCGCCGCCGGTCTCGCGCCCACGTTCTGGGTGTTCGCCGCCCTCATGGTGCCGATCGGCGTCTTCGGCCTGACCTTCAACGTCACCGCGAACAGCAGCGTCCAACTCGCCACCGACCCCGCGATGCGAGGCCGCGTGATGAGCCTGTACATGATGGTCTTCGTCGGCGGCACCCCGATCGGCGGCCCGCTGGTCGGCTGGGTCACCGACACGTACGGGGCCCGCGTCGGCTTCGTCGCCGGCGGCGTGATCTCCGCACTCGCGGCCGTCGTCGTCGGCCTCGTCCTGGTACGCATCGGCGGCCACCGACTCCGCGTGGACCTGCGCCGCGGCCAGCGCAGGGTGCGGCTGGTGCCGCGTACGACGGATGGGGCGGGGGCCGCGGGGACCGCGGGGACCGCTGGGGCCGCGGTGGCTGCTGGTGAGCTCGCGCCGGCGGTTGCCCGGGCCGCGGCGGCCCCTGCCGCGCCGCCGGCGGTGGCAGGGGACGGGGGTGCGGAGCGTACGGAGCCTCCCGGCGAGGACGGGCGGCGGGCTCCGGACGCCGACCCTGCCGGTCCGCCGAACTCGGCCGTGCGGGCTGTGCCGACTGGGCAGGCTGTGCCGACCGCGCCGGCAGGGGCGGCGGTACGGGGCGGTGGCCGGGTCACGGTCTGATCGGCCCGGGGCGGCCCGGCCTGGCTCGGCCCGACCCGCCTGGCTCGGCCCGCCTTGGCCCGACCCGCCCCGGCCGACTGCCCGGCCGGCTCCGTCGGCGACACTGAGCGGATGAGACTCTTCGCAGCCGTGTTGCCACCGGAGTCGGCCACCGCGGAACTGGCCGCCGCCGTCGCCCCGTTGCACGACCTGCCTGAGGCGGACCGGCTGACCTGGACGGCCCGCGCCGGCTGGCACTTCACGCTCGCGTTCTACGGCGAGGTGGCCGCCGAGACGCTGCCGGACCTGTACACCAGGCTCGGCCGCGCCGCCCACCGCAACGGCGCCTTCCAACTGCGCCTGACGGGCGGTGGCAGCTTCGGCAACCGGGCGCTGTGGGCCGGCGCGTCCGGCGGCCTGCCGCCGATGCGGCGCCTGGCCGACGCCACGTCCGCGGCGGCCCGCCGCGCCGGCGTCGACATGTCCGAACACCACGCCTACACCCCTCACCTCACCTTGGCCCGCAACCGCACCGACGCCGACCTGTCCGCGTACGTCGCGGCCCTCGCCGACTTCGAGGGCCGGCCGTGGCGGGCCGAGGAACTCACCCTGGTCCGCAGCAACCCGCCGGAGCCCGGCGTCCCCGGCGCCCAGCCGCGGTACCAGAGGGTGACGTCCTGGCCCCTGGGCGAGTGACCGGGCGGGGCTGCCCCCGGCCGGCTGAGGCGCCCCGCCCCCGCCCACCCCGAAGGCCCGGTCGCCACCCGGCCACGACCTGCGGCTAACCTCGAAGGGTGGACCCGAAGATTCGAAGCTTGATCGTGAGCGGCACGTTCGTCGTCCTGCTCATCGTGGTGGCCGTGGCCTCCCTCGTACGCTGATCTGCCCTGCGTGTGGCGGGTCTGCCCTGCGCACAGCGCGTCTGCCCTGCGCGCAGCCGGCTAGGGCCAGTGGATGTGGGCGGGGCCGGGGGGAAGCTTGTCGGCGCGTGGGCAGTAGAGCCAGTCTCCCGTCACCTCGCGAGCGATGTTCGCCGCGGCCACGGCAACCTCGTCATCACCTGCGGCCGGCCGTGCGCGAGCAGGAGGAGACTCGGAGTCCGGCCGATGGAGCGAACTACTGACCCCGACGACCACGCGCTGCGTTTCCGCCTTCACCCTGCACGGGACGTAGAGATGCAGGGAATGTTTGTCGGATAGGAACCCATAGGCTTCGCCCAGGGTGACGGGAACCCCCTGGCGCTGAGTGCTTTCACGCGGGTAGCGATAGACGGGTACGGAGTCGACGGTAATGAGCACCTTCTCGTTCTCGGTACTCAGCTCACAGTGCCCTTGGTCATAGAGCTTGTCGAAGAACAGTGTCTCCGTCTTCAGCTCACCGTCGTGAGTGGGAAGCAGCGGCTTGACATCCGAGCCAGAAATGCGGCCGTCGCAGACGCGCCGGGGAATTTTCGTGGCGTCATCATCGGCTAGTGGGTCGGTGCTGATCCACCAGATGCCTGTTCCGATGAGGAGGAGTGCGACAGCGGCGGACATTACGAGCCGAGCGGGCGAGGTGATCGCGGTCAGTTTGGTGGCCATCAGCGGGTTCGCCCATCCGAAAAGCCGGTATTGACGGAGTAGAAAACGTCGTCGGCCGCTCCGGCGCCCGTCGTGCCGGGCGCCGTGGGGATGTTCTCTTTCCTCGCGGCGTCAAGGAAGGCTTGTTTTATGGCAAGAGCTGACTTTTCGCGCTCGCCATCGAGGAAGTCTTTCCGGTCGGACTCGATCTGCTGAACAACCTCTTCTTCGTCCCTCGTGTAGTGCTTGAGGACCGCCTCCTGGGCGTCCTCGTATGCCCAGTTCGCGAAGTCGCCGTAGAGCGGAATATGGTTCGCCCCCATCTCGGCGAATCTGCCGATCCATTTGGCCCTTTCTTCTAGGCTCTGGTTGTACTCCTGTACTTTCTTGAGGCTGTCATCGGCCGCTGCAATCGACTCTCCTTGCCCAACGGCAGTGATACTGGCGATCGTCGCTCCAGGTCTCACGACTCGTTCCGCTGTGGGAGCCAGAGAATCTTCACCAATGCCACTGATATTGTCTCGGATTGCCTCGGTGGTGACGGCCTGCTGGGCGTGCTTAATAGCCGCATAGGCTTTTGGGTCTTCGGCGGTCGCTTGTAAGAATTTGGTAAGATTGCGTTCGTCACTCAGGGCTTTGGAATTTGCATCGGCCCCCGCATTCTCGAAGTACCCGCTGGAGTCGCCGCCAGCAAACGTCCGCTGAATGTCATACATGTATTCAGCGGACATATTCCCCAAGTGAGGGGCAATCGCCGCCAACTTGCCATCATGCTTGACTAGGCCAGAGTCGCCGCCCACCTCCTTGACCACCCCTTCAAAAACATCGGCCTGCGCCCGCGTATGCGGCTTCAACGGGCCCTCGTCGCCGTACGGGCGGCCCGTCGTGGCGGATTGCAGGGCCTCGCCCAGGGCCTGTTTGGCGGGGACGCGGCTCGCGTCGTCCGGGTCGGTGAGGCCGCTCGTCTTGTCGGGGAGCCATTCCTTGCGGCCGTTTTCGTCGCTCAGGAAGAATTCCAGGTTGTCGAGCCGTTTCAGGCCGCTGTTGCCGCCGCCGGTGGAGCCGTTGAAGAAGGCCGTTGAGGCGTCGGGGCTGTTGCCGAACGCCGTGAGGACGCCGGTCATGGGGTCCCAACCTGGGCTCTTCTCATCCGCGAGGTTGAGGCCGAAGTGCAGGTCGCCGTTGTGCGGGTTGGGGACGGGCCAGGTGGCTCCTTCGCGTTCCTGCTTGACCAACTCTTCGGCGATCGGGTTGAGGAACGCCTTGTCGTAGGTGCCGTACCGCAGCAGGGACGCGAGGGCCTGATAGCCGACCGGTTCCCCGTGGTCGAGACCCACCCCCAACGGTTGCAGGCCGACCTTCTTGAGTTCGTTGATCCACGCCTTGCCGAGGTACGTACGGTCCTCACGGAAGGACGTGTGCGGGTTGTCCTTGCCGGAGGGCGGGTCGGTCGCGGTGGCCAGGGCGATGCCCATGTCCTTCTGGATGCTCCGGGCCAGATCGAGGCGGGTCTTGTCGTCGCCCGATGATGCGTTGATGGCGAGTTGGGCCTCGAAGCGCAGGGCGTCCTTCGCGCCCATGTCGCGGTAGAACTCGACCGCGAATTCCCGGTCCTTCGCATTGCCCTGCATCAGGGTCCGGAACTCGGCGAGTTCCGTCGGGCTCAACTCCTCGCCGCTCTCGTGCAGGGACAGGCTCTTCTTTGCGAGCTGTACGGTCCGCTCGCGTTGGACGTCGTCCAGCGATTCGTACGTCGCATGGCCGAAGTCATGGCTGTCGTTGCCGTGGATCTTGCCCAGGGCGCGGGTCACCGAGCCGTCGATTTCGGTCGCCTGGGCGACGAGGGAGGCAACCCGGTCGGCGAAGTTTTGGAGATAGGCGGTCTGGGCCGCGGTGTCCTTCGTCTGCTCGCCGGACCGGTCCACGTACTTGCAGATCACGCCGCCGTCCGCGTCGGACGACACCTGGATGCTGTGTTTCTTCGCGTCCACGTCGATGGCCCGCTTGAGGGACTTCTGGATTTCCGTCAGATCGCGGTGTGCGTCGCGCAACATGCTCCAGATGCCCTTCGCCTGGGTGTGCGCATCGTGGAACTCCTCGGCTGTGGTGCGGATGAACGGCCGGGTCACGCCGGCGTTCACCCCTTCCCAGCGGGCCACTTCGGACTTCCGCACCATGCCGTCCCGTGCAGCCGTGGCCAGTTGGGCGAGTTGGTCCACCATCTCCTTCCAGTCGTCGGCCGCCGAGCCGAGGTCTTTCAAGGGGACCTGGTACAGGTCGTCGTAGGTCAGCCGTGCCATGCTGCGGTCACCTCACGTCATTCCCGTGCGCTTGCCTGGGGTGCTGTTTCCGACTGCTTTCGGCTGTTGCCGCCGGCTACTCGTAGAACTTGGCGATTTCCGAAGTCGACACGGCCCGGCCGTCGCGGTGCGACATGGTGGCCGCGATCTTCTGGTCCTCGTGGGTGTGTGACTTCTTCGAGTAGTCGAGGTGGTTGGAGATGTGCGCACATGCCTGGAGCAGCGTCTTGACCTGGTCCTCCCAGATCGCCGCCGTCGTCGTCAGGGCATCGCCCATGGTGAAGTTGTGCGAGGCGAGGACGCGGGCCACCGTGGCCGTCGAGCCGTCCCCCGTTGCGCCGCGGGTCACGTCGCCGGCCTTCTTCAACCTGCCGTGCAGCAGGAACGCTTCATGGCCGACCTGACCCAGGTCCTCCTGGTAGACCACGAGCCGGTCCGCGCTGCCGCCCGAAGAACCGCTGCCCGCACTGTTGAGCCGTGTCCGGGCGTCCGCCTCCGCCGCGCGGCGAATCCGGCCCCACTCCTCCTGGAAGGACATATTTCCCCCACTTCCCCCGAGTCCCTTAACTCGCTTGCGTAGCAGTCGAATTACCGTGCGGAACGATAGTGGGGGTCCGGTGGCGGCGGGCGTACTTGAGGTGACGGCGCGGCCGGGATGCGGTGCGGATGGCGCGTCCTGTGCGGTGTGACTCATTCCGGGAGGGCGCGCGGGGCGGGTGGTGGGGCGCGGCTCGTACGGTGCGAGCCGTGCGGTGCGCTTCGTACGGTGTGAGCTGCGCGGTGTGCTTCGTACGGTGCGAGCTGCGCGGTGCGCTTCATGCGATGCGATCCGTGCGGTGTGGCATCGCCCCCCGCAGCGGGCGCGTTCGGAAGACGGCGTGGGGGGGGGGGGGGGGGCGGCGCGCCCCGCCGCGCCCCCCCCCCCCCGCGCGCCGCCCCCCCCCCCCCCCCCCCCCCCCCCCCCCCCCCCCCCCCCCCCCCCCCC
>NZ_JBEHZD010000449.1:0-6827 GCF_040240285.1 Streptomyces sp. HSW2009
CCCCCCCCCCCCCCCCCCCCCCCCCCCCCCCCCCCCCCCCCCCCCCCCCCGCCGGCGGGGGCCCCCCCCCCGGGGGCGCGGCCCCCCCCCCCCCCCCCCCCCCCCCCCCCCCCCCCCCCCCCACGGCCGGGCCGAGAGCAGTGCTCGCATACCTCATCCGGCGGCTGTTCGCCGTCGTCCTGACGCTGATGGTCGTCATCCTGGTGACCTTCGGCATCTTCTTCATCATTCCGAAGTGGACCGGCGTCGACCCGGCGACGATGTACGTCGGCAAGCAGTCCGACGCCCAGGCCATCGAGGCCATCCGGCAGAAGCTCGGGCTCGACGACCCGATCATCGTGCAGTTCTGGGACTTCCTCAGCGGCCTGTTCGTGGGCCGGGACTACACCAGCGGTACCGACACCCTGCACTGTTCGGCCCCCTGCTTCGGCTACTCCTTCAAGAACGAGCAGGCCATCTGGCCGGTGCTCACCGACCGGCTCCCGGTCACCCTCGGCCTGGCCGCCGGCGCGGCCGTGATCTGGGTGATCGGCGGCGTGGTGACCGGCATCCTGTCGGCGCTCAAGCGCGGCACCCTGTGGGACCGTTCGGCCATGACCGTCGCCCTGGCGGGCGTCTCGCTCCCCATCTACTTCACCGGTGTCGCCTCGATGGCGCTCTTCTCGTACCAGCTCGACTGGGTCAGCAACGAGTACACCGAGTTCAGCGTGGACCCGGTGGAGTGGTTCAGCGGCATGATCCTCCCCTGGGTCACGCTCGCCTTCCTGTACGCGGCGATGTACGCGCGGCTCACCCGGGCCACCATGCTCGAAGTGCTCGGCGAGGACTACATCCGTACCGCCCGCGCCAAGGGGCTGCGGGAGCCGGTCGTCATCGGCAAGCACGCGATGCGCTCCACGATGACGCCGGTGCTCACCATCCTCGGCATGGACCTCGGCGCCCTGATCGGTGGCGCGATCCTCACCGAGAGCACGTTCAGCCTGCCGGGCCTCGGCGAGGCGGCGGTGCGGGCGATCGACGAGCGCGACCTGCCGCTCATCCTGGGGGTCACCCTGATCACGGCCAGCGCGGTCGTCATCGCCAACCTGATCGTGGACCTCCTGTACGCCGTGATCGACCCCCGAGTGAGGCTCTCATGACGACGGATTCCACCCCCGGGGCCGGGCGCGCGGTCAGCAAGACCAGCGGCGAGCCGGCCGGCGGTCCGGCCACCGGGCCCGTCAGCAAGACCGGCGCGCTGGGCGAACCGGTGGCGGCCCGCTCCGCCGACTCCGGCGTCTTCCTCGACGTACGCGACCTCAAGATCCACTTCCCCACCGAAGACGGCCTGGTCAAGTCCGTCGACGGGCTCTCCTTCCAGTTGGAGCGCGGCAAGACGCTCGGCATCGTCGGCGAGTCGGGCTCCGGCAAGTCGGTCACCTCGCTGGGCATCATGGGGCTGCACACCGTCGGCCAGTACGGCCGCGGCAAGGCGCAGATCTCCGGCGAGATCCACTTCGACGGCACGGAGCTGCTCGCCGCGAACCCCGACACGGTGCGCCGGCTGCGCGGCCGTGAGATGGCGATGATCTTCCAGGACCCGCTGTCCGCGATGCACCCGTACTTCACGGTCGGCGCGCAGATCATGGAGGCGTACCGGGTCCACCACAACGTGGACAAGAAGAAGGCCAGGCGGCGCGCGATCGAGATGCTCGACCGGGTCGGCATCCCGCAGCCCGACCGCCGGGTCGACGACTACCCGCACCAGTTCTCCGGCGGCATGCGGCAGCGCGCGATGATCGCCATGGCGCTGGTGAACAACCCGGAACTGCTCATCGCCGACGAGCCGACCACCGCCCTGGACGTCACCGTGCAGGCGCAGATCCTGGACCTGATCCGGGACCTCCAGAAGGAGTTCGGCTCCGCCGTCATCGTCATCACCCACGACCTGGGCGTCGTCGCCGAACTCGCCGACGACATCCTGGTCATGTACGGCGGCCGGTGCGTGGAGCGCGGCCCGGCCGAACAGGTCTTCTACGAGCCCCAACACCCGTACACCTGGGGCCTGTTGGGTTCGATGCCGCGCATCGACCGGGAGGAGTCCGACCGGCTCATCCCGGTCCAGGGCTCGCCGCCCAGCCTCATCAACGTGCCGAGCGGGTGCGCCTTCAACCCGCGCTGTCCCTACGCGGACGTGCCGAAGGACAACCTCACCCGCACCCAGCGGCCCGAACTCCAGCAGGTCGGCAACCGCCACTTCTCCGCCTGCCACATGCCGCAGGAGGAACGGACGCGGATCTGGACCGAAGAGATTGCGCCCAAGCTGTGAAGGACCAAGCTGTGTCTAAGGACAACGTGACGTCGTTGCAGAAGCAGCGGACCGCCCCCGGCGAGCCCCTGCTCAAGGTGAACGGCCTGGTCAAGCACTTCCCCATCACCAAGGGGCTGCTCCGCCGGCAGGTGGGCGCCGTGCAGGCGGTGGACGGGCTGACCTTTGACGTGCGGGCCGGCGAGACGCTGGGCGTGGTCGGCGAGTCCGGCTGCGGCAAGTCCACCATGGGGCGGCTCATCACCCGCCTCCTGGAGCCGACCGGCGGCTCGGTGGAGTTCCAGGGCAAGGACATCACGCACCTGGGCGTCGGGGCGATGCGGCCGATGCGCCGCGACGTCCAGATGATCTTCCAGGACCCGTACTCGTCGCTGAACCCCCGGCACACCGTCGGCACCATCGTCAGCGCCCCGTTCAAGCTCCAGAACATCACCCCGGAGGGCGGCGTCAAGGCCGAGGTCCAGCGGCTGCTGGCCCGGGTGGGGCTCAACCCGGAGCACTACAACCGCTACCCGCACGAGTTCTCCGGCGGGCAGCGCCAGCGCATCGGCATCGCCCGGGCCCTGGCGCTCAACCCCAAGCTCGTCGTCGCCGACGAGCCGGTCTCCGCGCTGGACGTGTCGATCCAGGCCCAGGTGGTCAACCTGCTGGACGACCTCCAGGAGGAACTGGGCCTCACCTACGTGATCATCGCGCACGACCTGTCGGTGATCCGGCACGTGTCGGACCGGATCGCGGTCATGTACCTGGGCAAGATCGTCGAGCTGACGGACCGCAAGTCGCTGTACGAGCGGCCGATGCACCCGTACACCCGGGCGCTGCTCTCCGCGGTCCCGGTGCCCGACCCCAAGCGGCGCGGCAAGCGGGACCGCATCCTGCTCCGCGGCGACGTGCCTTCGCCCATCGCGCCGCCGACCGGCTGCCGCTTCCACACCCGGTGCTGGAAGGCGACGGTGGTGTGCACGATCGAGGAACCCAAGCTGGACGCGCTCCAGCCCGGGCACCAGGTCGCCTGCCACCACCCGGAGAACCACGAGGACCTGCGTCCCGGGGATGCGGCGCTGCCGGCCGCGGGGGGCGATGTGAAGGTGGGTGCTGGTGCTGGTGCTGGTGCTGGCGCGGGCTCGGGCTCGGACAGCGCTCGGGTGCCCGGCCAGGCCGCCGTGAGCAAGGAGTCCGACACCACCGACTGATGCCCCGCCGCTGACCGATGGCCGCGCAGGCCATGGCCCCGACCAGTGCGCGACCCCCACGACACGAGCCCCATCGGCGGTGTCGCGAGGGCGCTGCACGTAGTGGTCGGGGCATCGGTCGTTTTGGGGTGGGTGTGGGGGTGGCGGTGGGGGTGAATGTGGCTGCGTGGGGTGGGGTGGGGTGGTTGGAGGTGCCCGGGGGGGCCGGGGGTGGATTTCTGTGAGGGTGGCTGGTGTGTGTGGGCGAGGGTTCGTTGGTGGGGGTGTTCGTTGGTGTGGGGATCGGTCCGTGGGTCTGCGTCTGTGTGGGGTGTGGGTGTTCAGGCGTGGGTGGGTGGGGTGGCCTGGGTGTGTGGGTGGGTGACTGCGGATGGTGGGTTGGTGTGCGCGGGCGGCCGGTGGGGGTCGGCGTCGGTTGGCGGGGTGGTGTGGGTGGGTGTTGGCGATGGGGGAGGTACGGCCGGTGGCGGGGGAGGTGTACGGCCGGGGCGTACGGTTCGACTTGCGGAGGGGCGGCAGAGTGGGGGAGCCCGCTGGAGTGGGCGTGGCCGGAAACGGCCCGTTCGGCGGGTGGATGGTGAGCCCAGGGGCGGCCGAAGCGGTGGGGGAATTCGCCCGAACACGGGCCCCCGAGTCGGGCCGGAGTGGGGCAACCCGGACCGCGGGGTAAAAATAGCGGGTGCTCACCGACCTGTTCACGCCATCCGTGCTGCGCTCCATGGACCTCGCCGGGATCTTCGTCTTCGCGATCTCCGGCGCGCTGCTCGCCGTGCGCAAGAACTTCGACGTCTTCGGCATCGCGGTACTGGCCGAGGTCACCGCGCTCGGCGGCGGTCTGTTCCGCGACCTGATCATCGGCGCCGTACCGCCCGCCGCCTTCACCGACCTCGGCTACTTCGTGACCCCGCTGATAGCCGCCGGGCTGGTCTTCTTCCTCCATCCGGAGGTGGAGCGGATCAACGGCGCGGTCGGGGTCTTCGACGCGGCCGGCCTCGGCCTGTTCTGCGTGGCCGGTACGACCAAGGCACACGAGTACGGGCTCAGCCTGACCGCATCCGTCACCCTGGGCGTGGCCACCGCGGCCGGCGGCGGCGTACTCCGCGACGTACTGGCCAACGAGGTGCCCTCACTGCTGCGCTGGGACCGCGAGATCTACGCCGTACCGGCCCTGGTGGGCTCGTCGGTGGTGGCCCTGCTGCTGCACTTCGACGCCCTCACCGGCAGCACCAGCGCCCTCGCCGCCCTCCTGGCCTTCGCCCTCCGCCTGTGCGCCATGCGCTTCGGCTGGCGGGCCCCCCGAGCGTGGAACCGCCGCAGCGCGGCCAGAGAGGGGGCGGAGGGGGCGTAGCGAGGCCGAGCGCGGGGTGTGTGGGTGGGGTCGCGGCGGCGGCCGGGCACGCCGTCGGGGCGCGGGGAGGGGTGGGGTCGGCGTCGGGGTGGGTGTTGCGTTGGGCGTGGGGTGCGGTGGCGTGGTGGGTGGGCCCGGGCGTGTGGGTGGTGGGGTGGTGGGTTGGTGTGCGGTGGGAGTTGGGTGCGGTTCGGGTGACCACCTGTGTACGGGCCGGGGGCCGGAACTGTGAGGCGTACGACGGGTTGCTGCCGGGGCACGGGGCACGGGGCACGGGGCACGGGGCACGGGGCACGGGGCACGGGGCACGGGTGCCGCGACGTGGGTACGGGGCGCGGGGTGCGGGGCGCCGCGCGGTGGGTGTGGGTCGCGGAGCGGCAGGGCCCACCTTCGCCCGGCGGTACGGAGCGAGGAACTGGGAGCGGCGGGGCCTCATACACGGGGCACGGGGCACGGAGCGCAGGGGCCGGGTGCGGAGCGTGGAGCCTCGCGCGCGAGGTGCGGATTACGGGGCGGGGGCCCTTACGCGGGGCACGGGGTGGCGGCGCCTCGTACCCGGGGCGCGGGGCGCCAGAGCTGGGTACGGAACACGGAACCTCGCGCGCGGGAGTGGGACGCCACAGGCACGGGGCACGGGGCTGGGCCCATCCGTGGTCGTGGTGTGGGTGCGCCGCGGAGCGTAGGAGTGGGCGCGCCGGTGTGGTGGGCGCCCCCACGGCGCGCAGTGCGGCGTGATGAAGCCCTCCAAGGGAAACCTACCTGCCAGTAGTTGATCCGTGTAGCGTGCGGTGCATGGCACAGGCAACCATCGGTATCAGCGAGTTCGACCGGGACACGACGGTGACCCGCCGCGCCCCGGCGGCCCAGGGCGCCGGGGCCGGCGCCGCGCCCTCCGCGACGTACGACGTCGACCTGTCGGCACGGTGGACCATCCTCAAGGCGGTCAACGGCGGTTACCTGCTGGCCGTGCTCGGCCGGGCGCTCGGCGACACCCTGGCTCACCCCGACCCGTTCTCGATCACGGCGCACTACCTGACCGCGTCCCAGCCGGGCCCCGCCGTGATCCGTACCGAGACGGTGCGCACCGGTCGTACCCTCTCCACCGGACAGGCGTCCCTCGTCCAGTTCGACGGGGACGGCGCCGAGGTGGAGCGCATCCGCGTGCTGGCCACCTACGGGGACCTCGACGCGCTCCCCGCCGACGTGCGCACCGCCGCCACCCCGCCGACCATGCCCGACTACGCGGACTGCCTGGGCGCCGACAATGCCCCCAGCGGAGCGGCTCCGTTGGGCAGCAGCACTGAGATCGTCGGCCGGTTCGACATGCGCCTCGACCCGGCGACCGCGGGATGGGCGGTCGGGCAGCCGAGCGGGGCCGGTGACATGCGCGCCTGGTTCGGCCTCGCCGACGGCCGGGACCCCGATCCGCTGTCGCTGCTGCTGACGGTCGACGCGCTGCCGCCCACCGCGTTCGACATCGGGCTGAGCGGTTGGGTGCCCACGGTCGAACTCACCGTGCACGTACGCCGCCGTCCGGCGCCCGGCCGGCTGCGGGTCGTCGCCACCACCCGCAACCTGGCCGGCGGCTTCCTGGAGGAGGACACCCAGGTCTGGGACAGCGCGGATCAACTGGTGGCCCAGGCGCGACAGTTGGCGCGGGTCTCGCTGAGGTAGTAGCGGGCGCGTGGTGGCGTGACGGAGCGCGGTGCGGACGTGTCCCGATGCTCCCCGTGCCCCGCCCCCGCGTGCCACACTGATCGCCATGGGGGACTTAGCGCTGACTTTTGACGACGGCACCGTGGCCTGGCTGCACCTCGCTCCGGTGGCCGAAGACGCCCGCACCGCACCGCTGGCCGACCTCGGGGCGGGGGGGGGGGGGCGCCGCCCCCCCGCCGCGCGGGGGGGGGGGCGCCCCGGCGCCCCGCCCCCCCCCCCCCCCGCCCCCCCCCGCCCCCCCCCCCCCCCCCCCCCCCCCCCC
>NZ_JBEHZD010000045.1:0-25572 GCF_040240285.1 Streptomyces sp. HSW2009
GCGGGGGGGCGCGGCCGGTGCCGCGGGCGCCGGCGGCGAGGGCCCCCCCGCGGGGGGCGGGGGGGGGGCGGGGGCGGGGGCGGGGGCGGGGGCCGGGGCCGGGGCCGGGGCCGGTGGGCGGTGGGGCAGCGGGCCGTAGCGGCCGAGGTGTTGGTGCAGATGGCGGGTTGCCATCAAGCGCATAGCGCGGGCCAACTCCGCGTCCAGCGCCTGCTGGGCGAGTGGCCGGAAGCGACTGATCAGCAGCGCCGCCTCCTGAGCCTCGGCGTCCGTCGGCGGATGGCCCAGGTACTGGTGGAACACGTGCTCCGTCGTGAAGTCGAGGAACCGATCCGCGATGTGCTCGACCTGTCCCCGCAATTCTCGTACGTGATCGGCGATGGCCAGCAGTGGCACGCCTGCCGTGTGCAGTTCCACGGCGACCGCCAGCTCCTGCGGGCTGGGCACCAGGAACTCGCCCGGGTTCTCCGGAACGGGCTCCAGAACGCCGAGCTCCACCGCCTCCCGAACGGCGCCCTCGTCCAGACCACCGCCGAACCGCTCGTCCAGCTCCGCCCAGGTGATCCGCGTGGCCTGCTCGTCCGTCCACGGCCCCTCCACCGCCGCGACCAGACCCAGCACCCCGCCCAGGTCCCGGCCCGCGTCCCAGGCCGCGAGGAGTTCCTTGATGCTGGACAGGGTGTAGCCGCGCTCCAGCAGCGCCGCGATCCTTTCCAACCGGGTCAGGTGCTGGTCCCGGTACACATTCGCCCGGCCGCGCCGCTCGGGCCGGGGGAGCAGGCCACGGTCCTGGTATGCGCGGATGGTGCGGACGGTCGCTCCGCTGCGGTGTGCCAACTCCTCGATCCGGTACTCGGGGGATGCGTGCGGTTCGACGGATGCCTCGGACACGTCCCTGCCCCTCCCTTCCTCTCCGCTCTGCTTCACCTGGCCTGAGCTCCGCCCTGACCTGGCTGTTTACCATCCACCCTGCTGGTGCGCGGGGCCGCCGGCCGCGGTGTTCCGTCGGTTCGGCCCGCCGCTCGCGCCGCCCTTCACCCCTTCGGTTCGAGCCTGGCCAGGGCGCGTATCGCCTTCGGGGCGAAGCGGGAGAGCAGATGCGCGCCGCGTGCCTCAGGGGTCACCGGCACCACTGCCTGGTTGCGGACCACGGCGCGCAGGATCGCGTCGGCCACCTTCTCCGGCGGGTAGTTGCGCTTGCCGTACATCCGGGTGCTGCGGGTGCGGCGGCGCTCTTCCTCGTCGTGGTCCACGCCGACGAACCTGGTCGTTTTGGTGATGTTGGTGTTGATGATGCCGGGGCAGATCGCCGAGACACCGATGCCCTGACCTGCCAACTCGGCGCGTAGGCACTCACTCAGCATCAGCACGGCTGCCTTGGACGTGGCGTACGCGGGCAGCATGCGGGTGGGTTGGAACGCGGCGGCGGATGCGGTGTTGACGATGTGGCCGCCCTGGCCGCGGTCGGCCATCTGCCGGCCGAAGGTGCGGCAGCCGTGGATGACGCCCCACAGGTTGACGTCGAGCACCCGCTGCCAGTCCTCGGGGCTGGTGTCGAGGAACGGCCCGGACACCCCGATCCCGGCATTGTTGACCAGCACGTCCACGACGCCGTACGAAGCGGCGACCTTGTCGGCCAGCTTCTCCATGGCCTGTGCGTCCGAGACGTCCACCGGCTCGCTCCAGGCCGCCGGGGCGCCGATCAGCCTGGCCAAATCGGCGGTACGGGCGGCCCCCTCCTCGTCCCGGTCAACGGCGATCACCCGTGCCCCCGCCTCGGCGAACGCGAAGGCGGTGGCCCGGCCGATGCCGCTGGCGGCGCCCGTCACCAGCACGAGTTGCCCGGCGAACCGTGCCGCGTAGGCGCTCGCGGCCCGGGACTGCACGGCCGGCGTACCTTCCTCAACCGACGTGACGAAGTCGGCCACCCAGGCGGAGATCTGGTCCGGGTGCGTGCGGGGTGCCCAGTGCTTGGCGACCAGGCTGCGGCGCACCAACCGGGGTGCCCACGTGTCCAGTTCGTCGAAAACCTGCTCCGAGACGAACCGGTCGCCGGTGGGGTGGATGAGCTGGACCGGTACGTGTGCGTAGGCGTCGGTGCGTGGGCGACGCAGCCTGGCGCGCACGTTGTCCCGGTACATCCACACGCCGTGGGCGCCGTCACCGGGCAGCGACGCGGTCGGGTAGTCGGCGCCGTGCGCACCGCGGTCCGGCGTCTTCTCGACCCGGCTCAGCAGCCCGGGCCACGCCTTGCCGAGCGGCCCCCGCCACAGGGCCTCGGGCACCACGGGGGTGTGGAACGCGTACACGTACCAGGACTTGATTCCCTGGCCGAAGAGCTGGCCCACACGGCGCGGGGTCGGGCGGGTGGCGCGCTTCTTGAGCCAGAGGCCCAGGTGGTCAAGGCACGGGCCGGACATCGTGGTGAAGGAGGCGATGCGGCCCTCGGTGCGTGCCACGGTGGCGAACTCCCAGCCCTGCACCGAGCCCCAGTCGTGCCCCACCAGGTGCACGGGGCGGTCGGGGCTGACCGCGTCGGCGACCGCGAGGAAGTCGTCGGTCAACTTCTCCAGGGTGTAACCGCCGCGCAGTGGCTTGGGTGCGCTCGACCGCCCGCAGCCGCGCAGGTCGTAGAGGACGACGTGGAACCGGTCGGCCAGCCGTCGGGCGACCTCGCTCCACACCTCTTTGCTGTCCGGGAAGCCGTGCACCAACACGACGGTCGGCTGTGTCCGGTCGCCCCATTCCGCGACGCAGAGCTGCACGCCGCCGGTGTTGACCCAGCGTTCGGTCGCCCCGGCCAACGGTCCCGTGGCCTCCGTGTCCGTCACTGCTTGACCGCCTCTCCGATTGCCGCTGTCACTGTTGCCCGTCTTCGTGCCGCGTACGTACTGCCGTGCTCTGGCGGATACCCCGAACCGCCCCCGTGACGACCGCGTCGTTCCGTCCCGTCGTGCGCCCGCCCGGCAGCGCCGTGGCCGGTGCCCGCGTGGTCGGTCGGTCGCGGGTGCCGCTGGGCCTGCCGTGCGGTCCGCCGGCACCCGTGGTCATATGGACTGTTCCGCCGCCCAGCGGCGCACGTGCGGGAGGTCGTCGTCCAGCCAGAACGCGCTCTGCTCCGGGTCCGTGGAATCCGTGACGACGAGGATCTCCTCGAACTTCGCGCCCACGCCGCGGAAGCCGAGGTGCGGTTCCACGGCCCACAGGCCGGGTTGCGGCGGATGGTCGGAGAACCGGTACGGGCTCCACAGCGGGGACCAGCCTTCGCGGTGGCCGTGCAAGGCGTCGCTGGCCAGGCCCTTGAGGCTGTGCACGCCGAAGCCGAACGCCGTGGGGGACCAGGTCCGTTGCCTGACGCGGTCGACCTTGTGCGCGATGACGCCGAACGGGTAGGCGCGGTGCCGGTTGGCGTACCCCTGGCGGACCATGAGCCGGTCCACGTCCTCGTATATCGCGCGCAGGGAGCGCCGCTCGCGCACCCCGCGCAGGATCAGGGCGCGGTGCGCCGCCAGGTCGGCGAGCAGCCTGCCGTGCAGGGGGTTCGCGCCGAGGCAACCGCTGTAACCGATGTCGGCCGTATAGCCGTTGAGTACCGGGGCCATGTCGAGGATGAACGGCATCCCCGGCTCCAGCTTCCGGTTGGTGGGGAAGAACTGGAGCGGTATGCGGAAGTCGGTGAAGGCCGTGCGGTCACCGAACCAGGCGAAGGGCAGGTGGAACCAGTCGCGTACGCCCCGCTCGCGCAGCCAGTCCCGCTGCATCCGGGCCGCCTCGCGCTCGGTCACGCCGGGGCGCAACTGGGCGGCGACGGCCTCCGCGCACTCGTAACTGAGCCGCTGCACCGTGCGGAACCCGCGCAGTTCGGCTGTGAGTTCGCCGTGGCGTGTGGTGTGTCGATCGTCCACCGATGTGGTCATGGCTTCCGTCCCTCCCGCGACGCTCGGGCCCTGGCCGTCCGGCTGCGGGCCCGGCCCGGGTGGGCAAGGCCATGCAGACCTGGGGTCGAGAGGCGTCTCAGCCCCAGCCCCGGTCCCGCAACTTGACACTGATGAATGTGACAATGGCTGGCGGCTACGTCAATAGGTCGGATCGGCCTGTGGGAAACCCTGGGTAACCCCCAACCACCTGCGGCTTGACCGGCCTCTTCGTATCTGTGGCGGCGCTGGGCGCAGGACTTTTCTGCGTGATGAACCCCCGATTCCCCCCTTGTGGGGGAGCGCGTGCCGGGCTTCGGCGCGTGACCTTCGTGGCCGGTGTGACACCAGCGACATCAGCTATGAGAGCGCCGTCAGGTGTGTGAGCAACGCATGCGTGCTGCGAGCCGTGCGGGGCACGCACACCGGCCCGACGCCATGCCCCCGCGACAGCGTGCTCCCGTCGGCAGCGCCCCGCCCGCCTGAGCGCCAGCCGCCACGCCGCTTGCCGCCCGTCCGCCGCTCCCTGCCCGCCACGCCGCTTCCCGATTGCCCCGTCGCCCCGGCAGCGACGCCGTACGTCATACCCTCGTATGTAGCGCCCCCTAGTGCACCGCCCGCCCGCACGTCAGCCCCCGCAGGCCGGCCCCCGCGGACAGTCGCCGTACCGCATCTCCGCAGGTCAACCCAGGTGTCGCAGGGATTCCAAGGCGATACCGCCGGGGCCTTTGACCGATGCGGCCGGCGGCCTGCCGGGAGCACGGCTGGCGCGAGGAAGGGGACGGAGCGACGAAAGAGAACTCTGACTGTTCTCCTTCGGTACGGACCCCCTACGGGTTTCTACGACTCCAGTCGTAGGTCGATCCAGCCGTCTGGAGGGAGGCTGGTTCGCAGGGACGCCACTACCTTCGAAGACGTGACTGTGATCGCTACCGAAGGCCTGAGCAAACGGTTCCCCCGGGTGACCGCGCTCGACCGGCTCTCCCTCGACATCGCCCCGGGCGTGACCGGGCTGGTCGGTGCCAACGGCGCCGGCAAGTCCACCCTGATCAAGATCCTTCTCGGGCTCTCGCCCGCCAGCGAGGGCAAGGCCGCCGTGCTCGGCCTCGATGTCGCCAGCGAGGGCGGGGCGATCAGGGAACGGGTCGGATACATGCCGGAGCACGACTGCCTGCCGCCGGACGTGTCGGCGACGGAGTTCGTCGTGCACATGGCACGCATGTCCGGCCTCCCGCCGTCCGCGGCCCGTGAACGCACCGCGGACACGCTGCGGCACGTCGGCCTGTACGAGGAGCGGTACCGCCCCATCGGCGGCTATTCGACCGGTATGAAGCAGCGGGTCAAGCTGGCCCAGGCGCTCGTGCACGACCCGCAGCTCGTACTGCTCGACGAGCCGACCAACGGCCTCGACCCGGTCGGCCGGGACGAGATGCTCGGCCTGATCCGCCGTGTCCACACCGACTTCGGCATCTCCGTCCTGGTGACCTCGCACCTGCTCGGCGAGTTGGAGCGCACCTGCGACCACGTCGTCGTCATCGACGGCGGCAAGCTGCTGCGCTCCTCGTCGACGGACGACTTCACGCAGGCCACGGCCTCGATCGCGGTCGAGGTGACGGACAGCGAGGCGCACCCGGACGGCACGACCGCCCTGCGCGAGGCGCTGGAAGCGGCCGGTCTGACAGTCGGCACCGTCGAGCGCGAGGCGGACGGTTCGCCGGCCTCGGCCCGGCTGCTGTTCGTCGAGGTCGACGGCGATCCCACGTACGACGCGGTACGCGATGCGGTGGCCGGGCTCGGGCTCGGGCTGGTCCGGATGGAACAGCGCAGGCACCGCATCGCCGAGGTCTTCCGCACCGATGCCGCCGCCACGCAGTCCCCCGCCGCCGGCGTCCCGCAGACCCCGGTGCACCCCGGCGCGTCGCCCACGTCCCAGCAGCCCCCTGCCCATCAGCACGCGGCGCAGCCACTCGCCGCTGGCCGGCACCAGGAAGGAGGCGACGGCGATGTCGCCTAAGACGCACAGCGGGGAGACGGCGGGCAACTGGTCGGCCCCGCGCCCCGCGGCCCCGGCCGACGTCATCCACAACATCGGCTACCGGCACTACGACGGCCCGCGCCTCGGCCGCGCCTACGCCCGCCGCTCGCTCTTCTCACAGAGCCTGCGCGGCGCCTACGGACTCGGCCGTTCTGCCAAGTCCAAGGTGCTGCCGATGCTGCTGTTCGGCGTGATGTGCCTGCCGGCCGGGATCATCGTCGCGGTCGCCGTAGCGACCAATGCCAATAGCTTGCCGGTCGAATACACCCGGTACGCGGTCATCATGCAGGCAGTGATCGGCCTGTTCGTGGCCGCACAGGCGCCCCAATCGGTCTCACGTGATCTGCGCTTCAAGTCGGTACCGCTCTACTTCTCCCGGCCGATCGAGACCGCCGACTACGTGGTCGCGAAGTTCGCCGCACTGGCCTCGGCCATCTTCCTGCTGACCGCGATCCCGGTGGTGGTCCTCTATGTGGGCGCGCTGCTCGCGAAGCTGGACTTCATGGATCAGACGAAGGAGTTTGCACAGGGGATGGTCTCCGTGGCCCTGCTCTCCGTCCTGCTCGCCGGAATCGGCCTGGTCATCGGCGCCCTCACGCCGCGCCGCGGCTTCGGCGTCGCCGCCATCATCGCCGTGCTGACCATCTCCTACGGCGCCGTGAGCACCATGCAGGCGATCGCCGAGGAACAGAGCAGCACCGGTTCGATCGAGTGGATCGGCCTCTTCTCGCCCATCACCCTGATCGACGGGATTAGCACGGCGTTCCTCGGCGCGACCTCCGCCGCACCCGGCGGGTACGGCCCGGACGCGGCCGTCGGCCTGGTCTACCTGCTGGTGACCGCAGTCCTGGTGGCCGGTTCGTACGGGCTGCTCATCCGCCGCTACCGGAAGGTCGGACTGTGATCCAGATCGACCATCTGATGCCCACGGATGTCCGCAGATTGACCGTACCTGGCCAGCCCGCGTCCCGTACGAGTCGCTTGGTGACCGCCCGCGTGTCGGGACGTGTCCCCCGCACCTCGCCCGCCGTCGCCACCACCCCTCGAAGGAATGGGCCGCGCCCATGAGCACTCTCATCATCGACAACGTCTCGCGCTGGTTCGGGAACGTCGTCGCCGTCAACGACGTGACGATGACCATCGGCCCCGGCGTGACCGGCCTGCTCGGGCCCAACGGCGCCGGCAAGTCCACCCTGATCAACATGATGGGCGGCTTCCTCGCGCCCTCCACCGGCTCCGTCACCCTCGACGGCACGCCGATCTGGCGCAACGAACAGAGCTACCGGCACATCGGCATCGTGCCCGAGCGCGAATCGATGTACGACTTCCTCACCGGCCAGGAGTTCGTCGTCGCCAACGCCGAACTGCACGGGCTGCCCAAGCCGCGTGCCGCCGCACAACACGCGCTGGCCACGGTCGAGATGGAACACGCGGCCGGCCGCAAGATCTCCACGTACAGCAAGGGCATGCGGCAGCGCGTGAAGATGGCGTCCGCGCTGGTCCACGAGCCGTCGGTGCTGCTGCTCGACGAACCGTTCAACGGCATGGACCCGCGGCAGCGCATGCAACTGATGGACCTGCTGCGACAGATGGGAGCCGAGGGACGCACCGTCCTGTTCTCCTCCCACATCCTCGAAGAGGTCGAACAACTGGCCGCGCACATCGAGGTCATCGTCGCCGGCCGGCACGCCGCATCGGGCGACTTCCGCAAGATCCGCCGGCTGATGACCGACCGCCCGCACCGCTACCTGGTGCGTTCCAGCGATGACCGGGCCCTGGCCGCCGCGCTGATCGCCGACGCGTCGACGGCCGGCATCGAGGTGGACGCGGCCGAGGGCGCCCTGCGCATCCAGGCCATCGACTTCAACCGGTTCACCGAACTGCTGCCGCGCGTCGCCCGCGAGCACGGCATCACCCTCCTCACGGTCTCGCCATCGGACGAGTCCCTGGAGAGCGTCTTCTCCTACCTCGTCGCGGCATAACGCAAGGAGCCCCAGCGATGTACAACCCCACGGTCGCCCGGCTGACCTACCGGGCGTTGCTCGGCCGGCGCCGCGCGCTGATCCTCTGCTCGCTACCCGCCCTGTTGATCATCATCTCGATCGCGGTGCGGCTGATGACGGGAGCCGACGACGAGACGGCCGATTCGATCCTCGGCGGCTTCGCGCTGTCCGTGATGGTGCCGCTGATCGGCGTCATCGCAGGCACCGGGGCCATCGGCCCCGAGATCGACGACGGCTCGGTGGTGTATCTGCTGGCCAAGCCGGTGAAGCGGCCGACGATCATCGTTACCAAGCTCTTCGTCGCGGTCGGCGTCACCATGGCCTTTTCGGCCATCCCCACCCTGATCGCCGGCTTCGTCCTCAACGGCAACAGCCAGGGCATCGCCGGCGCCTACACCTCGGCCGCCGCCATGGCCTCCATCGCCTACAGCGCGATCTTCCTGCTCCTCGGCACCATCACTCGGCACGCGGTCGTCGCCGGCCTGGTGTACGCGCTGGTCTGGGAGTCCGTGTTCGGCACGTACGTCAACGGCGCCCGCCAACTCAGCGTCCAACAGTGGTCGCTGGCCGCTGCGGAGAAGATCGGCCAGGGCGGAGTGATCTCCTCCGACGTCGGCCTGCCGGTCGCCGTGGTGCTGCTGATCGGCGTCACGGTGCTGGCCACCTGGTACGCGGGCCAGAAGCTGCGCACCCTGACCCTGGCCGGCGAGGAGTAGCCGCAACACCCGCCGGCGCACCCATCGACGCGACTGCGCTGCGGGGCTTGCCGGAAGGCGGGAGAGGAGCGGGCTGCGGTCCGTACGGGAGCCAGCAGGCGCTGCCGTACGGGCCGCTTCGTCTTGCTGCCACGCTGGGGCGTTGCCACGTGCGCGCCCGCGCGTAGCCGTCGGGTGCGCGGCTTCGGGGCGCTGGCGCTGCTCGCGTGGTGGGGCCTGCGCTGGTCGGACGCCCGCGACGACGGCCGCGCGCAGGAGGAATCGCAGGCAGCGACGGTCATGCGCCCGTCACCTCCCGATGGCCGAAAAATTTCTGCCCCGTCACCAATGACCAAAGGTTGAACAGTTCTTGACTGTTCGAATGGGGGTTCGTCCAGGGGGGATTGTCAGAGGGTCCGAGTAGCGTCTTCAGCATGGGGTACTCGGGTTGGATCATCGTCGCCAAGGGCGACGACACACTGTCGAAGGAGCCTGCCGTCACCGCCCACGGGCGTGGAGTCTTGGCTGAGTACGTCCGGGGGGACTGGCGCGAGATGTGGCTCGACGGTCGCTGGGGGACGCGACCGAGCCCGTCGGCGA
Source organism: Streptomyces sp. HSW2009 (assembly GCF_040240285.1). Taxonomy (NCBI): domain Bacteria; kingdom Bacillati; phylum Actinomycetota; class Actinomycetes; order Kitasatosporales; family Streptomycetaceae; genus Streptomyces; species Streptomyces sp. HSW2009. The sequence goes on from NZ_JBEHZD010000045.1 coordinate 9,248, forward strand.
CGGAGCTCGCCACGGCGACCGGCGCCCCCGCCATGACCGTCTTCGTGATGGACGAGGACTGCGCGGTGGCGTATGGGGCGGCGCCCTCGGGACAATGTTGGGAGGCCGTCTTCTCCGAGGAGGCGGCTGAGGCGTACGAGGCGATACCGGCCGGTTACGAGCGGCGCGCGGCCGTCACCGCCGCCCTGGACTGGGCCGCGGAGGCCAAACTCCTGTGCTGCGAGCCGGGTCCCGTCGAGACGGCACTGCGCGACGGTTGGTACTCGGACCTGCTCCGCTGCTTCGGACTGCCGGAGGGGGTGGAGATACACCGGGCGGAATAAACGACCGCCGCCTGACCAGGAGTTCCCTGCCCGGTCCGGGCCCGGTGGAGCGCCTGGCCCATCGTGCGTTCCGCGACGGATGCTCCGCAGACGGCACACCCTCACCGGTGCCGCGGCGGAGGCGGGCCGGTTGGCGGGGGCTTCCGCTGTGCGCCGTAGCACCTGAGCATTGCGCTGCACCGGGCTGTGCGTCGTTGGTGTGCCGGGGCCCGCAGGGGCGGGGTTGCGCTTGCGCTCGGTCTCGTCCGCCACGCGCGCGTAGCGGGACGTGCGGTACGCCCCGTGGGGGTACGCCCCGCGCGCTGCTGGCGCTGCCCGTGCCGTCTCGGAGGCGGGAGCTGCCGCGACGTGCAGCGTGTTGGGCCAACGGCGAGGCGGAGCCGCGGCGCGCGCGGGCGGGCGCTCAGGGCATGTGGGGGTGGGGCGTGTCCGCGCCGCTGCGGTCGTCGCTCACCATGAGCAGTACGGTGGCGCGTTCGCCGTCCCCCAGCGAGCGGACCTTGTGCGGTGTCGTCGCCTTGAAGTACACGGAGTCCCCCGGCCCGAGCGTGACCGCCAGGGACGGGAACAGCAGCTCGGCGAAGCCCTCGTGGACGAAGACGAACTCCTCGCCCGGATGGTCCCGGAAGGGGGCCGGGCCGGCATCGTGCGGAGGGTACAGCATGAACGGCGTCATGCGTTTGTCCCCGGCCTGGAGGGCTATGCCCTCGTAGCGGGTCCCGGGCTCGTCGTCGGAGGTCAGCGACTTGCGCTCGGCCGCCCGTGTGACGGTGATGTCCGCGACCTCGGCCGCGTTGGCGAAGAGGTTGTCCAATGGGACGTCCAGGGCCTTGGCGAGCGAGGCGCTGACGGCGATGGACGGGATGCTCTGACCGCGCTCGACCTTGGACAGATAGCTCTTCGTGACTCCGGAGCGCTCAGCGAGCACCTCCAGCGTCATCAGCCGCTCCTTGCGCAACTGCCGTACCCGATTGATCACTGGTCGCATCCCTTCACGCACCCCCGCCCTGACTTGAGTCGACCGGGCGGGTCCCCAGTATGTCCCGGCCCCCCGCTGACCGGCCCGGTCGGGAATTCACCCTTGCCTCATGACACTAGGTGTCCTATGGTGAACTCAGTTTCCTCGGAAGTGCTGCGAGCGGCACAAGACGACGGGGGCGCTGGTGCTGTGCCTGTGCCCCGGAAGTGGAGAAAACCGTGGCCGACACCCTGCAAGAGACCAAGGACGTGCTGGTCGAGCATGCCGAACGGCAGATGCACGAGCACTTCGGCGACTCGCGACTGACCACCCGGCAGAAACTCGCCCTGACCTGCCGGATCGCCTACGACGGTGGCCATGACTCCGGGCTCGCGGGCCAGATCAGCGCGCGTGGACCCCGCCCGGGTACCTACTACACCCAGCGGCTGGGCCTCGGCTTTGACGAGATCACCGAGGACAACCTGCTGTTGGTCGACGAGGACCTGCGCGTGCTGGCAGGGGAGGGCATGCCCAACCCGGCCAACCGGTTCCACTCCTGGATCTACCGCGCCCGCGAGGACGTGAACTGCATCATCCACACCCACCCGCTGCACGTGGCCGCGCTGTCGATGCTCGAAGTTCCGCTAGAGATCTCCCAGATGGACACCACGCCGCTCTACGACGACTGCGCCTTCCTCAAGGACTGGCCCGGAGTGCCGGTGGGGAACGAGGAGGGCGAGATCATCTCGACGGCCCTCGGCGACAAACGGGCCATCCTCCTGGCCCACCACGGCCAACTCGTCACCGGCGCGACCATCGAAGAGGCATGCAACCTGGCGGTCCTCATCGAGCGGGCCGCGCGCCTGCAACTGCTCGCCATGTCCGCCGGCACCATCAAGCCCCTGCCACCCACCCTCGCGCAGGAAGCCCACGACTGGACCTCTTCGGAGCACCGCAGCCAGGCCAACTTCGCCTATTACGCGCGCAAGACGCTCCGCCGCCACTCCGACTGCATCACCGGCGAGGTGGACCTCTGATGGCCGAGCCACCCCTCAAGGGGATCATCTCGTACCCCGTCACCCCCTTCCGCCCCGACACCGGTGAAGTCGACCTGCCCACCCTCAGCCGGCTCACGAGTGAACTGGTCGACGCAGGAAGCCACGGCATCGCACCACTGGGCAGTACGGGGGAGAGCGCCTACCTCCGCGAAGCAGAGTGGGACGCCGTCTGCGAAACCACCCTCGACACCGTCGGCGGGCGGGTTCCCACCGTGGTCGGGGTGGCGCACCACAGCACCGAGGGCACCATCCGGCGTGCCCGGGTCGCGGCCCGGCACGGAGCCACCGCGATCATGGTGTTGCCCCAGGTGTACTGGAAGCTGACGGAGACGGAGTTGGCCCGCCACTTCGCCGCCGTCGCCGATGCGAGCGACCTGCCGGTCATGCTCTACAACAACCCCGGTACGAGCGGCGTCGACCTGCTGCCCGAAACCGTGGCCGCCTTGGCCCGTACGATCCCGAACCTCACCATGGTCAAAGAGAGTTCGGGTGACGCCACCCGCTTCCGATCCATCCGGGAGCTGTCGGACGGTGCCCTGTCCGTCTACAACGGCAGCAACCCTCTCGCCCTCGAAGCCTTCCGCTCCGGCGCCGAGGGTTGGTGCACCGCAGCCCCCTGCCTGGTGCCGCGCTGGTGCCTGGACCTCCAAGCGTCGGCGAAGCGGGGAGAGGAGGAGCGGGCCGATGCGGTGCTGGCGGAGCTGCTCCCGTTCTTGCAGTTCATCGTCGGGCACGGCCTGCCGCGGGCCATCAAGGCGGGCCTGGAATTGCAGGACCGTGGAGTGGGACAACCAAGGCCCCCGCTCCTGCCACTTCCCCAGGAAAGAAAGGAGGAACTACGAGGACTACTCGACAGGCTCGACACCCACCCACTGCTGTCGGACCCTGCCAAGGACGTACGAACACCTGCGGTGTGAAGCACCCTGGCCCTGCACCGTTCGCAAGGGCCGGGCGGGCAGCGACGTCGCGGCGTACGAAGCGGGCGGCGAGGCATGAGGGAATGGGTGGGCCGCGCCCGGGACCAGCCCGACGCCGGTGGCAGGCTGTCACGAACGACTGCGGGCAGGTTCCGCCCAGCATGACCCGGGTGATGGGCCGGCATTCCTCATCGATAGTCCGGGGCTGGCGGTGGCCGGCCGGGGTAGCCTCCGGTCATGTCTTCCACGGCTGCTGACGCCTTTGTCCCACACGACTTCGACATTCCTCAGGGCCTGTCCGAGGAGGGGTTCCGACTGGAGCCCCTGCATCCTCGCCACAACGAAGCTGACCACGCCGCATGGATGTCGAGCATCGAACACATTCGCGCCACGCCCGGATTCGAGAAGCACGATTGGCCACCGGTGGCCGGCATGAGCGCTGCGGAAAACCTCAGCGACCTCCAGAAGCACGCGGATGACTTCGAGCGGCGCGATGGATTCACCTACTCGGTCCTTGACGACCAGGACGAGGTGGTCGGCTGCGTGTACATCTACCCGGTGAATTCCGGAACGGAGCAAGCCCAGGTGCGGTCCTGGGTGAGCGCTGACCGGGCCGACCTGGACGACCCGGTGTACGAAGCGGTCTCCGACTGGTTGGAACTGGTCTGGCCCTTCGACCAAGTCCGCTACCGACCGACAACCTGACAAGAGACTGGCCAGCCGAGAGCGGCTGTGTCACCCAATACGAGGGAAGCAGGACCGCAGCCTCCGCACGGCGGACAGCGGACGAGAGCGACGCACGACGCACGGCAAACGACGAACGGGACCAAGGACGAGAAAGGAGAAGAGAGCCAGGCTGGGTGAGGTGACCCGGCTGGTGGGTCGAATGGTGGGGTGCAGTACGGAGTGCAGGTGAGCCGGAATGGTCCGCCTGGGTGCCCCTCAGGTACTACGCCCGCGTGTATGCGTCGGCGTGCGCGTTCCCTGAGGGGGCCGGGCTTCCTACCGTGCAGGGAGTCGCTACAGAAAGCAGGGCTCCCCGTGTCCGTCACCGACGTCTACCTGGCGAACAACGAAACGTACGCCGCTGCCCCCGCGACGACCCGCGGGGCACGGCCCCTGGCTGAGCCGCCGACTCGGCATCTCGCCGTGATCACCTGCATGGATGCGCGGATCGACGTGTACGACATGCTCGGGCTCGAACTGGGCGAGGCGCATGTCATCCGCAATGCCGGCGGGGCGGTGACTGACGACGCGATCCGTTCACTCGTCGTCAGCCAGCGGGAATTGCAGACGCGCGAGGTGATGGTCATCCACCACACCCAATGCGGGATGCTCGGCCTGTCCGACGACACGTTCAAACGAAACATCGAGCAAGCCACGGGTGTCCGCCCGCCCTGGGCAGCTGAGGGTTTCGAACAACTTGAAGAGGATGTACGGCAGTCGGTGCGACGCGTCTTGGCGAGCCCGTTCGTTCCGTACCAGCACTCAGTGCGGGGCTTCGTCTATGACGTCGACACCCGACGGTTGCACGAGGTGCAGTGCGGGGGTATGGCACCTAGGTAGGGGCTGTTTCAGGGCCTTCGGCGGCGTTAGTGGGCGTTGCGTTCTGCGGCGGCATGCCACCAGCCTGGTGGAGGCGCGGCGGTGACGCCGGCGGTGGATTGGTCGGGATGGAGGCCGAGCCGCCGGAGTGCATTGGCCTGGATGCGGATGTCGATCCATCCGTGCCAGTGGCCGTCAGAGCCGATGCCGCAGGCCAGGCCCCACTGGATCTCGGCTGGGTTGAAGGGCGTCCAGTCGATGCCGCGGTCACGCAGTCAAGCGCGAGTGGCCGCCATGGGGCGGGGGCGGCCCGGAAGGTTCTCGTAGGCCGCGATGGTGATCCAGTCGGCGCTCGACGTCGACGTGTCCATGGTGCCCATGGTGCCGGGTGGTCGTCCTGATGTCATTGCCAAGGAGGTGGGGGACGGGGTGGGACGGGCGGGAGGGAAGCAGGTAAGTCCACCAGACCTCCGGCTTGTTGCAGCAGCGATACGGCCTCGTGTACGCCGGCCCAATTGCCTTTCGCGGGGGAAACGGGCGCCCGTACCGTGCTGAGGCGATTACGGAACGTCGTTCCTGGAGGTTGGTGCCCCATGTCCGTCACTGATGAGTACCTGACCAACAACGCCACGTACGCCGCCACCTTCAGCGGGCCGCTGCCGTTGCCGCCGTCGCGCCATGTTGCAGTGGTGGCCTGCATGGATGCGCGGCTCAATGTGTATGCGGCGCTGGGGCTGAAGGAGGGCGAGGCGCACGTCATCCGCAATGCGGGCGGCGCGGTGACCGAGAACGAGATCCGTTCGCTCGCCATCAGTCAACGGCTGCTCGGCACCCGGGAGATCGTGCTGATCCACCACACCGACTGCGGCATGTTGACCTTCAAGGACGATGAGTTCCGGCAGCAGATCGAGGAGGAGACGGGTATCAGGCCGGCGTGGGCCGCTGAGGCGTTCGACGACGTGGAGCGGGACGTGCGGCAGTCGGTGCGGCGCATCAAGGCCAGCCCGTTCGTGCCGCATACGGATCAGGTGCGCGGGTTCGTCTTCGACGTGGCCACGGGGCGGCTCAACGAGGTGGACTGAATGCGACGACCGCGCGCCGGGGCGGGCGGGTTCGGCATGGCGCCGTAGCGTAAAGGCGCCTTGCCGGCGCCCATCACCCCTGGTCTCAGCCCCGTACGGGCTCCGGTCCAGAGCCTCGCCCCACAGCGGGGCGGGTTCCGGACCGGAGCGCTGGGGCCGGGGCCGTGGGTCAGATCTTCAGGTCGCGGCCGGCGCCGAGGCCGAGGGTGGCCAGGCCCGCGCACACGCCGAGCAGCAACAGCAGCGGCAGGGTCCAGCCGTCGGTGACCTGGTGTACCGCGCCGAGGGCCAGCGGCCCGGCGGCAGCCAGCAGATATCCCCAGGTCTGCGCCATGCCGGAGAGGCGCGCGGCGGTGTGTGCGTCACGGGCGCGGAGCACCATCATCGTCAGCGCGAGGCCGAGCGCGCCGCCCTGTCCGATGCCGAAGAGCGTGGCCCACAGCCAGGCCCCGCCGACCGGTGCGACGAGCAACCCGATGACGCTGGAGGCCATGAGCGTGGCCACACCCACCGCAAGCAGCCGCTGCTGCCGCATGCGCCCGGCGAGCAGCGGCACGACGAACGAGCCGACACCCTGCAACAGCGTGCTGTAGGCGAAGATCAGGCCGGCCGTTGACTTGCTCATGCCGTTGTCGGTGAAGACGGTCGGCAGCCAGGCGATCACCACGTACGCAACGAACGACTGCGACCCCATGAACAGGGTGATCTGCCAGGCCAGCGGGGTGCGGGAGAGGCGCGTCGCGTCCGGCTCGGGGGTGGCCGGGGCCGAGTCGCGGGCCGGGGTGGCGGCCGGCTGACCGTGGTGCAGGCCGCGGCGTGCGATGACGGCCTGCGGCGCCCACAGCAGTGCGGCGACCGCCGCCAGCAGTGCCCAGGAGGCGAGGGAACCGCGCCAGCCGCCGAGCGCGTTCTCCAGCGGTACGGCCGCGGCGGCGGAGGCGGTCGCGCCGATGATCATCGCGGTCGAGTACAGGGCCGTCATGGCCGCCGCGCGCTCCGGGAAGTCCCGCTTGACCAGGCCGGGCATCAGCACGTTCAACCAGGCGATGGCGGTGCCGACGAAGGCGCCGCCGACGAACAGCGTGATCACGGGCGGCGCGACGCGCAGCAGGATGCCGCCGCACAGCAGGACCAGCGCGGCCAGCAGGACGAATTCGGTACTGAACCGACGGGCCAGCTTCGGCGCCAGCGGCGAGGCTATGCCCATGAACACCAGCGGGATCGTGGTGACCAGGCTGGTGGTGGTCGCCGCGAGGTGGAAGTGGTCGCTGATTTCACCGAGCAGCGGGGAGACCCCAGCCAGCGCCGCGCGCATGTTGAGGGCGGCGAGCACGATGCCGATGAGGAGCAGGGTCGGGTGGGTGCGCAGGGTGCGGCGTGCCGCCGCTACGGGCGGCGTGGGGACCAGATCCTCTTCGGCATCGATGAGCCGGTCATCGGGCGCGGTGCTGGGCCCGGATATCCCGGACATAGGCGGCTTACCTTTCGTCGGTTCGAGGCGTGTTCCCGGGCGAGGGGGGCGCTTGATGCATGAGGCGGGCGCCCGGCCGTGTGGCATGGCGGGCCGCGCCGACGGGGGGCGTTGCGTGCGTGGCCGCGCGACGACGCGCCGGCCTTGAAGTGGGGAGAAGGAGAGAGGAGGAGGGAAGGGGGGAGGGGAACCTTGGGGCGGGTGGGGGAGTCAGGTGCCTGGGGTGAGTAGGGCGTCCACGGCCTGTTTGGGGACGTCCAGCAGGGCGCGGGCCGCGCACTCCGCGGCGTCGGGGTCGCCGGAGGCGATGGCGTCGACGACGGCGTGGTGGTCGCCCGGCGCGATGTGCGGCATGTCGCGATCGCCGAGCGCGGTGAGCAGGGACTCGCGTACGGAGCTACTGAACCAGCCGTACGTGGCGCTCAGCGCCGAGTTGTGCGCCGCGTCCACCACAGCCGTGTGGAACTCCACGTCGTGGTCGGCGTACAACTCGATGTTCTCGTGGGGTGGTTGGGTGCCACCGTCGGCCAGTGCTGCTTGTGCGGCGAGGGCGGCTCGCATGCGTGCCAGGTCAGCGGGCTGGTGTCGGAGCGCGGCGAGGCGCGCGCCCTCTGCCTCCAGGGCGATTCGCAATTCCAGGACGTCCCGGATGCCGGCGCGCTGGATGCCGCGCATGACGGCCGCCGGGTCGGCCGTGGACACGACGAAGGTGCCTTCACCCTGCCTGGACTGGAGCATTCCGGCGTGACAGAGCACGCGGACCGCCTCGCGCACGGTGTTGCGGCCGACCTGGAGCTGTTCGGCGAGTGCGTGCTCGGTGGGTACCCGGTCGCCGATCTTCCACTGACCGCCGGCCAATTGGGCCCGGAGCTGCTCGACAACGGTGTCGACGAGCGAGGTGCGTCCTGCTGCCCGCAGTGTCATGGTCGCCGCTCCTCACCTACGTCATGCGGTTACCCGGTCATCCTACAACTGCCCATCGGCCCGTCCACCCCTGACGGGCGTGATGCGCGCTACGCCTGAGGTCTCGGGCCCTCGGGTCTCGGATTTCGGGTGGCGCGGGTGCGGGGTGCGGGGTGCGGGGTGCGTCTGCGGGCTGGCGCATGCCTGTGGCGCGGCGTGCGCGTGCGGTCTGACGTGCGTGCATGGGGCGGCGTACGTGGGTGGCGCCGCGCCGCGTGGGCGGGGTGGGCCCTGACCGATCGACCGATCGACCGATCGACCGATCGACCGATCGACCGATCGACCGGACGCTCGGCGACGGTTCGATTACCGCAGGTCAACAAGGATTGTCAGAGGGACGCAGTACGGTCGGTTCATGGCAGCAGGCTTCGACCTGGCATCCGACTCCACGGATGCTCGGCTGTGGCTGTGGCTGTGGCTGTGGCTGTGGCCAGTTCGGTCGGTCGCTTTGGGCACGGTCACTTCAGGGTCGGTCGCTTTGGGGCCGGATGGTTCCGGGGTGTGGGTGGGAGCGGTGGGTTGGAGTGTTGGCCATGCGCGGGACGCAGGTGAAGGGGGTGTTCGTCCTTGGATGTGGTGGGTGGGTGTGGCGGGTGACCCAGGCTGTTTGGGGGTGAGCCACGTACGGGTGATTGTTGGGTGTGCAGGGTGGGTTGGGGGTATGAAGCCCTGTGAGGGTTGGTTGGGACGTGGCCGGCAGTGTTTGTGTGTGGCTCGGCCTGAGGGTGGGTGTTTCCGCAGCGGGGGATTGGCTGGCAGAGGTGGGCGGCGATGGGGTCATGCGGGGGTGTGGCTGCGGGGCTTGGGTGTGATGGGGATGGTCGGGGTGTGGCGGTGGAGCGGAGAAAGACTCTCCGCCACGGCGTCCGCGAAGGCCAGGGCGGCCGGGCCGAGGGTTTCCCAACGGCGTACGGCCCAACCGGTGGCGAGCGGGGGCAGGCTGGGAATGGGGATGAGGCGCAGCCCGGGGTGTTCGGCGGCGCGCCAGCCAGGGAGGGTGGGCACGATCGCGTGCCCGAGACCGAGTTCGGCGAGCAGCATGGCGGTGTCCCAGTCCGCGACGCTCGTGCTGGCGTCAGGCTCGGAGCCGTGCTGGGCGAAGTGACCGTCCAGGGAACGGCGTGAGGTGGAGTTCTCGGGCAGCCGGATGTGTTGGATGTCGGCCAGATCGTTGTGGTGGATGGTGGTGTGGGTGGCCAGGGGGTCGTCGGCTCGCACGGCGAGTACCCAGGGGAGTTGGATCACCGGGCGTTGTTGGATGCCGCGTACGGGCGGGCCGATGGTGATCCAGGCCAGGTCGGCGGTGTCAGCGGCCAGCGCGTCGAGACAGCCGCGACCCGAGTTGGACGTCTGGAACTCCAGGCCCACCTGAGGGTGTTGGGCCCGGAAGGCGACCACGGCCTGCGACATGAAGTGCCGTACGGAGATGGCGCCGGTGGTGATGCGTACGGTGCCGGCTGCTCCGTCGCGGATCTCACGCAACTGCCGTACGGCCAGGTCGAGGGCGCCGATCCCGTCGTTCGCCGCGTGCCGCAGGAGTCGGCCGGCCTGGGTGGGGGCCACGCCGCGAGGTTGGCGTTCCAGAAGGGGCAGGCCCAGTTCGCGCTCCAGCCGGCGGATGCGCTGACTGACGGCCGACTGGGTGCAGGACAGGTCGCGGGCCACGGCGCTGAGGCTGCCCGCTTCGCACACCGCGAGGAAGGCGCGGAGATCATCGAGAGTCATTCGATCACGCTAGATGAGGAGGTGACACCAAGTCACAGCTTGGAGAGTTGCAAGGAAACCCGTGGATTGACTTGGGGGTGGCCGGCGCAGATGCTCAGGGGCAGGGCGAAGCCGGCGCCGCGGAGCCCTGGGCGGCAACCCACTCGCCAGTTCACTGCGCGTCCGGAAGCGCGGTGCGTTGGTGAGCGGGTGCCGACCCGCCGGCTGTCGGGCTTGCCACCCGTGGGGCTGGTGCGGTGCTCGCAGGCTCGGCGGATGGGGGTCTGGTGGGTGTGGGCCCGGTGGATGTTGGGCCGCCGTCCCATGGGCCTGTTGGGGGCCGCGGGCCCGTTGCCCCAAGGGCGCCATCGAATGGTGTCCCCCATCGAACGGTGCGGCTGGGGTTGGTTGTGAAGGTGGGTGATGTCGGTGGGGGTGGGTGTGGTCAGGGGGTGGGCCAGTCCCAGGCCATGCCGTGGACGCCGGCGGGGCAGCGGGTGGGGAGCATGTGGGCCGAGTGGGAGATGTCCAGGGCGATGCGGCGGCTGGAGCGTTGGGCGGCGCCGATCTGTTCGCGGTAGTAGCGGTGGCAGGTCACCGGGAGCGCCTTGGGGTGGAAGTACACGTGGAGGAGGTATTCGCGCAGGTTGATTCGGGTGCGGCGTTCGTGGTGGGTGGAGGGGAGTTGGCTCGGGCCGAGCAGGATCTCGTAGTCGATCATGGCGGTCTCGTTGCGGGTCAGTTCCCGGCCGAAGAGGATCTCGATGACGAGGCTGCGCAGTTCGGGCACGAAGCGTACGGTGCCGGGCTTGCCGCACCGTATGACCACGTCGATCGATTCGGCGGTGGTGTCGTCGATGGAGTGCACGACCGTGAACCGGCTGGCTCCGGTGCGGGTGGCGCGGAGGACCTGGTGAACGGCGGTGCTGCGGATACACCGGTGTTCGTCCAGGCGCAGCGTCTCGTGGATGACGAGGGTGTGCAGGTCCTCGTTGAAGTGGGCGAAGGCGGCGCCCAGGGCGCGTTCGACGGCGGAGTTCTCGCCGAAGACGCGCTGGGAGGCGGTGAGGTCCTGTGGTTCGGCGGTTGTCCGGCCGCGCGGGCGGTGCGGGCCGAGGAGGGAGCGCAGGGCGCCGGTGGGGAGGGCGAGTATGGATTCCAACTCATCGACGGCGCGTAGGGATTGGGGGCGCTCTGGTTGGCTCCGGCCGCGCTGCCAGTAGCTGAGGGTGGCCAGGCTGATGCGGATGCCGCGGGCCTCAAGCCGTTCCCTGACGCGTTCCAGTGTGAGGCCGCGTTGGCGCAGGGCCTCGCGGAAGACGGTGGCGAAGGAGGTGCCGGCCGTGGTCTGGGCCAGGTGGGGTGAGGGTGCGGTGCCGGCGGCGGTGGCGATGCTGGTGCCGTGCTCGGTGGGAGGTGGGGGTGGGGCGGCGGCTCGTACGCGGGGTCTCGGGGGTGCGCCGGTGATCGGGATGGACCGGGGAGCGCGGGGTGGGGGTGGCTGTGCGGCGGCGGGCGGGGTGGGGCTGGTTCCCTGGGGGCGGGGTGCGTGGTGCGCGGGGGTGCCGTGGGGTGGCTTGGGCATGACGTCTCCGGGGGTCGCACGGTCCCGCTGAGGCGTGGTGCAGGGGGTACGGAGCGGTGCGGCGTGGGGCGTCTCGCCGGGTGGCGTACGGGGTGGTTCGTAGGGGGCCTGGCCGTACGCGGGGCGAGTGGAGCAGTGGGGCGGGGTGGCGCGGCGTGTGCGGTGGGGGACGGGGTACGTGCCGGTGGCGCGGGCCTCGCGGGTGCCGATGCCGAACGGTGCGGGGGCCGCTCACCGTATCCGGCGAGCGGCCCCCGTGTCCCGTAGGGGGTGTGGGGTTTGGCCGTTGGGGGTGGAGTGCTGTACCTCGTGGGCCGGCGCCGAGCCTCGTCGGCGAGGGCCTTGCCTCATACGCCCGCGCCTCGTATGCCCGCGCCTCATACGTCCGCGCCGAGCCGCGTTCGTGAGGCCCCCCTCCTCGTACGTCGTGCGCCGAGACCCCTACGCGGTGCTCCGTGTGTTGCGTCCCGGGGTCGAGTGTCGGGTGTTAGCCGTGGGAGGGGTGAGGGCCGGGGGCGGACGTCGCGCTGGTTATGTCGGTGGTGGTGCCGGTGTTGGCGGTGGTCGTTGTGGGGTTCGTCGTGATGGGGGTGGGCTGGGGGGTGTGGGGTGGGGTGTTGTTGTGGGCTTTGTTGTTTGTGTGGGGGGTGGCTGGTTGGGGGTGGTTGTTGCGTAGGGCTGCGAAGACGAGGAGAGCGGTGGCCACTGCGACCAGGCCGGAGATCAGGCAGACGCGGTCGATGCCGGCGGCGAAGGCATCTCCGGCGAGGCGTTCGACGGTGTGGCGGGCGGGGCCGGGTGGGGCGGCGGCGATGACGTCGGCGGCGTGGCCGCCACTGATGGCCTCGGCGGCGTGATCGGCCGCGTAGGCGGCGGTGTGGCCGGTGACGCGTTCGGCGGCATGGTCGGCGATCGTGCTGTTCGGGCCGCCGCCGGCGCTGGGCGTGCCCGATGCGAGCGCGTCCCGTACGCCGCCCGCGCCGCCGTTCGCCCCGCTGCTGCCCGCGCCGCCATTGCCCGCCTCGGCCGCGGTGGTGCCGTCGGTGTAGACGGTGCGTACTCGGGCGGCGAAGACGGTGCCGAGTACGGCGATGCCGAGCGCGTAGCCGAACTGGCGTGAGGTGTTCACCGCGCCGCTGGCCATGCCGGCGCGTTCACCCGGTACGAGTCCCAGTGCAGCCGATACCAGGACTGGTGTGGCCAGGCCGACGCCGAGGCCGGCCACGGCGAGGCCAGGTACGAGCGAGGTCCAGTCAGCGTCGCCGTCCACGAACGCGGCGTTGAGCAGCGCGCCCCCGCCCACCAGCAGCAGGCCGACTCCCACCGGGACCTTCGGCGGCAGGTGGCTGAGCAGTTTGCCGCCGACCACGCCGACCAGCAGCGCGGCCAGCGCCAGCGGCGTCACCGCGAGGCCCGCCTCGATCGGGCTCATGCCGAGGAGCGACTGGAGCCACATGGCGACGTAGGTGAGGTAGGGGAAGGCGCTCGCCTGGAGCACCACCGCCGCCACCATCAGCACCACGAACGCCGGGCTGCGCAGCAACCCCAGGTCGAACATGGGCTGTTGCAGCCGCCGTTCGACCAGGACGAAGGCGAGTACGGCCAGTCCGGCGGCGATGAGTGCGGTCAGGGTGCCCGGCTCGGACCAGCCCTCTTCGCCGCCGCGGATCAACCCGTATGTGAGGGCGCCGGCGAAGGCCGTGAAGAGGACCACGCCCGCGGTGTCGATCCGACCCCCCGAGCGGCCGGTGGACTCGCCGACGGTGCGCAGCGTCAGCCAGCCGGCGAACACCGTCAGCGGCAGGTTGACCAGGAAGATCGCCCGCCAGTCCAGGGCCTCGGTGAGCAGCCCGCCGAGTACCGGGCCGACGGCCGCCGCGGCGCCACTGGTCCCGCCCCACACGCCGAACGCCACGCCGCGGTCGCGCCCCGAGTACGTCGCCATCAGCAGCGGGGTGTTGGTCGCGAACATGGCAGCCGCGCCCACGCCCTGGACCGCCCGCGCCGCGATCAACAGGCCCGGGCTCGGGGCCAACCCGCAGGCCAACGAGGACAGCGCGAAGACGGTCAGGCCCAGTACGTACAGCTTGCGCCGGCCGAACAGGTCGGCGGCCGAACCGGCCGCCATCAGCAGCGCCGCCAGCGCCAGGGCATAGATGTCCATCACCCACTGGAGGGAGGTGAAGGAGGCGTCGAGATCGCGCGCTATCGGCGGCAGCGCGGTGTTCACGATCGTGACGTCCATGATCAGCATGAAGTTGCCCAGGGTGATGGCGACCAGCGGCCACCACTTGCCGCGCCCGGCACTGTGCTTGGTGGCGCGTCCGGAATCGCCCCCGGCACCGCGTCCGGAATCGGCTCCGGCGCCCCGCCCGGAATCACTCCCGGTGCCCCGCCCGGGATCGTTGCCGGTACTGCGTCCCGTATCGGGTCCGGTGCCGCGTGCTGCGGCGGTCCCGTCGCGGGTGCCCCCGTCGTTCGTCATGGGTGTTTTCTCCCTCGTGAGGTGGTCAGGCCCGATGCCCAGCGGGCCTGACCACTGTCCGGTCGGTCCGGCGTTTTCCCCAGCCAGTACGGATGGTGGTGGCGGTATCCGACACGGGCTAGCGTGGAGTGGTGAAAATCGACGCTTTCGATGAGGTGGATCGGCAGCTCGTGCACGCCCTTCAGATCGACGGGCGCGCCTCGTTCGCCCGGATCGCCGCGGCGCTCGGCGTCTCGGACCAGACCGTGGCCCGTCGCTACACGCGGCTGCGCACGCAGGGGCTGGTGCGGGTGTTGGGGCTGACGGACGCGCGGGCGTTGGGTGAGGTCGTCTGGTTCCTGCGGGTGCAGTGCCGGCCTGATGCGGCGGTGTCGGTCGCCGAGGCGCTGGCTCGCCGCCCGGACACGTCGTGGGTCAGTCTGATGTCGGGCGGTACGGAGATCGCGGCCGTACTGCGCGGCGCCGGCGGCCAGGACAACGACGCGGACGCCCTGCTCCTGCGCGAACTGCCGCGCACGCCCCAGGTGGTGGGCGTGACCGCGCAGTGCATGCTGCACCAGTACTTCGGCGGCGAGCAGGGCCTGGTCAACAAGTCGGGCGCGCTCACGGCGCGGCAGGTGGAGTTGCTGAGTACGGGGTCTGGCGGCGAGGGCGGGCCCGACGGGCTCCGTGGGCCGGGTGCGGTTTCCCGCGGGGGCGCGGGGGTTCCTGCGGCGGATGTGCCCGCGCCGGGTACGTCCGGCGCGCCGGGCGCTCCCGTTTCTCCGGGCGCTCCCGTTTTTCCTGGGGCATCCGCTGATTTGGGGGCGGCGGTCGTCTCCGCAGGTCCGGGGGCTCCCGGCGCCTTCGTGGCCTTGGGGGGTTCCGTAACCCCGGCCGCCTCCGTGGCCGCGGGGGCCCTGGCAGCCCCCAGCACCTCAAGTGCCCTTGCCGCATCAGATGCATCAGCCACTTCAGGTGCTCCCGCGGCCTCGACCACCTCGGAAAGCCTCGCCGCCCTGGCCAGCTCGGCCACATCAGCTACCTCGGCCACATCAGTTACTTCGGCTACGTCAGCTACTTCGGCCATGCCAGCCACCCCGGCCACATCAGCTACCCAAGTCACTCTCGTCACTCCGGACACCACCCCGGGCGCCGTCCCGAACACCACCCCGAACACCGCCCCAACCGTCGTCGCGCGAGCCGTGGACGGGCGGGCGGAGCCCACCGTTCCGGTGTCGCTCAGTGAGGGGGACCGGCGGTTGTTGGCCGTGTTGGAGGTGGAGGGGCGGGCGCCGCTCGCCGAACTCGCCGCCGCTACCGGCTGGTCCCAGTCGACCGTCCGCCGCCGGGTGGCCGAACTACGTCGACTGGGCGTGCTCTACTTCGACGTGGACCACGACCGGCGGGTGTTCGGGCACGGCACCAGGACGGCCCTGTGGGTCTCGGTGCCGCCGTCCGACCTGCACGCCACCGGCCAACAGATCGCCGAGCACCCGGAGATCGCGTGCTGTTTCGCCACCACGGGGCAGCACAACCTGTTCGCCATGGCGATCTGTTCTGACGTCAACGCGCTGTACCACTACCTCACCACGCGCGTCGCTTCGCTCGCCGCGATCCGGCAGGTGGAGACCTCGCCCTTGATCCGCCGCATCAAGGGCCCGGGCCCGGTCCCGACCCACACGCCCGTACGCCGCCGCTGAGCCCGCCCCCGACCCAGCTCACCCGGTCTCACCCCGCCCCGAACCCTGCCCGCCGCACCCCGCCGCGCCCCTCGCCGAACCCAGCTCACCCCCCTGCTGACTCGCCGCACTCCGCCGCGCTCGTACCCACCCCGCGGCGCACCGCCCGCCCATCCGCACAGGCCGCCGGAGCCCCACCCGCCTCTGCGGCCCCGACCACGTCTCGTACCTCCTCCACCCCTGCGGCCTCGACCACCCCCGGACCTCCCGCCGGCAGACCGGCAGGCCACACCCGTACCCCGCTCACCAGCAGGCCCCACCCATCGGCCGGCAGGCCACACCCGTACCCCCCCCCCCGGCCGGCCCCCCCCCCCCCCCCGCCGGCCCCCCCGCGCCCGGGGGGGCCCCCCCCCCCCCGCCCCCGCGGGGGGCCGCGGGCCGCCGCCCCCGGCGGGCGGCCCCCCGGGGGGGGGGGGGGGGTAGGGGGGGGGGGGGGGGCGCCGGCCGGCCTACGCGGTGGTGGCGATGCCGCCGTCGACGGGGATCACGGCGCCCGTGAGGTACGCGCCTGCC
>NZ_JBEHZD010000450.1:0-6828 GCF_040240285.1 Streptomyces sp. HSW2009
CCGGGCCCCCCCCCCCCCCCCCCCCCCCCCCCCCCCCCCCCCCGGCCCCGCGGGGCCCCCCCCCCCCCCCGCCCCCCCGCCCCCGCCCCCCCGGGGGCTCCGTCTTTGTGGCGACCCGAGCGTCAGCGGGAGCCGTGGGCCGTGCCTGCCCCGGAGCGGCTGGGTGCGCCGGACGGTTCGGGGGCCCGGGGCGGGGCGGCCACTGCTTCGGTGTGGGTGAGGAGGGCCCGTTGGTAGCCGGGGGTGGTGATGGGGCGGTGGGCGAGGAGGGGTTCGGGAAGGTCGAAGGCCGCGATCAGGGTGGTGCCGTGGTCGGCCAGCCGGTGCATCGACTCCTCCCGGAGGGCGTCCGCCTCGGCCACCTGGGCGGCGGTGAGTTCGCCGGCCGCCAGGAGCAGCGCGCCGTACGTCTCGATCCGGCGCAGGGTGAACAGTCGGTGCAGGTCGAGCAGGAGACCGCGGGCCGTGGGGTCCTCGGCCCCGGACGCTAGGGCGAGCAACTGCGCCGCCGCGTCGTGTTCGGCCGTGGCGGTGACCGCGGCCAGGGCGTCCGGGGCGGCGGCGTTCCACCGGCGCAACCGGTCGCCGGCGGGCGCCGTACGCATCCGGGTACGGGCGCGCGCCAGCCTCAGCCGCCCGACCGCGGCCAACAGGGCCTGCCGGGCCGCGGGGTCGGCGAGGTCGGCGGCGGGTGTTGCGGCGGGGGCGAGTGCCGTGCCGACGGCGGGGGCGAGTGCCGTATCGGCGGCGGGCGCCGGTACCGGGGTCGTGTCGGGGGCGGACAGCAGGAGTTCGGCGCCGGCCTTGGCCCACAGGGCGAGGTTGTCGCCCTCGGCCGTGATGATGCCCTCCACGTCGCCGACCAGCGCCACCAGGCCGTTGACCGGCAGCAGCCCCTGGGCGCCGCAGCGCTCCCGGCTCTCGATGATCAACTCCCGGGCCTGCCAGGTGGTCCAGCCCTTGGTGATGGCGACCTGGCGTTCGGCCGTCTCCGCGTCGGCCGGGGCGTGGTCGACCCAGCGCTGCACGGTGCTCCGGTGCAGCGCGGTCATCGCGTACGCCGTGGCCAGCGCGTCCAGCAGCGGGCCGTGGTGAGTGCGGAACGCCCAGAGCGGGACGGGGCGGTCCGGGCGGGCGCCGGTGACCTGGCGGTGGTGGGCGTACCGGACGGCGGTGGCCAGGGCGGCGCGGGCGCCACCGACCGCGCTCGCCGCCATGCACAGCTTGCCGACCGTCACCCGCCCGATCGCGGTCAGGAACCGCTTGCGCTTGCTGCCGAACGCGCTGCTGACGGTGGCGTCGTCGGCCAGCCGCCCGTGCTCGCCGGTGAGCAGCGCCGTACGGGGCAGGGTGACGCCGTCGAACGAGGTCAGGCAGTGGTCCACCGGACTGCCCGGGCGCAGCGGCAGCGGGCGGACCGTGATGCCCGGCAGCGGGCCGGTGGCGTCGGTGAGCGGCACCAGGAAGAGGAAGACGCCGTGGTCACGGCCTTCGATCAGCAGCCGGGCCGCGACCAGACCGCTCTTCGGGCCGCCGGCGGGCCCGGTGTTCGGCATGAACTTCTGTGCCCCGGGGTGCGGCGTGTGGAGCGTGAAGGTGCGCTGGTCCCGGTCGTAGCTGGCGACCGTCTCCAGGGCGGCGGCGTCGTTGCCGTGGGCGAGTTCGGTGCAGAGGAAGGTGCCGATCCTCGCCAGCCGCAGGAAGTCCTCCAGCGGCCGGTCGGGCCGCGGGTCATGGTCGTACAGGCTGCCGAGGAACAGGTTGTAGTGGATGCCGGCCAGCACCGTCAGGGCGCCGTCCAGCGGCGCCGTCCACTCGTGCAGGGCGGCCAGCGCCCGCGGGTCGGTGGCCAGCGCGGTGGCGTCGACGGTCGCGCCGAGCCGGCGTAATCGGCGGTAGGAGTCGGCCAGTTGCTCGGCCGGCGTGGCCTCGGTGCGGCGCTGCATGTCCGGGTCGGCGGCCAGCGCCCGCCACGGCCCGTGTACGCGGTCCCGGTCCTGGCCGTAGAGCAGCCGGGTCAGGTCGGCGACCGTCGCGGCGGGGTCCGCCGGCGGGGCGTCTGCCGGGGCGGGGTCCGGCAGAGCGGGATCGACCGGGGCGGCCTGGGCGGCTGCGCGCCCGGCCGGTATCGCGGAGTCGGCACCCGGAAGATCAGAAAGGGTTGTCATGCCCCTAGTCATTTACCAATCGTCACTTCCGCAACAGACATGTGATCAACGCCACCGCCCGGCGGGACCCGCCCAACTCCCTCCCCGACTCCCCCGCCGCTGCGAGATCGCCCCGCGTGCCCCCGCGAACCCCCGTGGGACCACCGGACTTCCGCGAGGCCCCCGCGAACCCACGAGACCTCGGTGCGCCCGCTCCGCAAGATCACCCCTTGCCTTAAACCACTGTTTAAGTTCTACGGTCGTCGTATGACCAAGATTCTGGTGACCGGGGCGACCGGCACCGTAGGCAAGCACGTCGTCGCGGGGCTGGTCCGGGCGGGCGTGGACGTACGGGCCCTGGTGCGGGACCCGGCCGCGGCGGCGCTGCCGGCGGGGGTCCAGGCGGTACGGGGTGACCTGGGCGATCTGGCGTCGCTGGCGACGGCGGTGCGCGGGGTGGAGCGGGCGTACCTGATGTGGCCCGGGCTGCCGGTGGACCCGCGGGTGGTGCAGGTGATCACCGAGCAGGTGCGGCACGTCGCGTACCTCTCGACGGACGTCGCCGACCTCGCCGACGACGCTGAGCCCACCTCGTACCACCAGGCGATCGAGCGGCAACTGCGGCAGTCCGGGGTGAGTTGGACGTTCCTGCGGGCGATCGACTTCGCCGCCAACGCGCTGCGCTGGGCGGACCAGATCCGGCAGGGCACCGTGCGCTACCCGTACGGGCTGGCCGCCAGGTCGCTGATCCACGAGCGGGACATCGCCGAGGTCGCCGTGCAGGCCCTGACCGCCGAGGGCGCGGGCCGCGAGCGGCACGACGGGGCGGCCCACGTGCTCACCGGGCCCGCGGCCCTGACCCACATCGAGCAGGTACGGATCATCGGCGAGGTGATCGGGCGGCCGGTGCGCTGGGAGGAGTTGGCGCCCGAGGTGGCGCGCGAGGAGTTCACCGCGGCCTGGGGGAACGCGGAGTTCGTGGCTGGCCGGCTGCGCGCGTGGGAGTCGTTCGTGACGGTCCCCGAGCGGGTGACGGACACGGTGGAACGCCTCCTCGGCCGCCCCGCCCTTCCCTTCCGCACCTGGGTGGCCGACCACGCGGACGACTTCCGGGGAGGTAGCCGGCAGTGGGGCGGCGGGGCCGGTGCGGGCGGGGGGCCAAGGGCTCGTACGGCGCGCGAACCCGGCCGGCACGCGCATCCGTACGGCGCCCGAGCCCGTACGGGACCAAGCGCACGGCGGACCCGGCCGGCGCCCGAACCCCACGCGCCGCGCCCCGTACGCGAGACGGGCCCGCGTTCGTCCGCGGGCCCGTCTCATCGCGCGCGAAGGCGCCGCTCACGCAGGTCAGCGGCGGCCCGAAAGCCAGGCGTGCACCCGGTCCACCGCGAGCTTGGAGGAGGCGATGGCCGCCTCGCTGCTCGGGCGCAGGTAGAGCCAGTCGCCCGCGTACTCGATGGGGCGCGGCGAGCGGCGGACGAACCGGCCGCGCAGCCGCAGCGCCGCCGGCGGGGCCGCCGGCAGACCGTTGGGCCAGCGGACGATGTGGTGGCCCACGTAGGCCGAGCGCAGGCCGTCGATGAAGAGTTCGCTCTCGTCCAGCGCCCGGTCCAGCACCTCCTCGTCCGGCAGGTCGTACACCTCGTGCACCCGGCGCGGCGAGATCAGCAGGGTGACCAGGCCGCGGCCGGCGGGCACCCGGTCCGGGCACTTGTTGTGCTCGATGGTGCAGCCGGAGAAGAGCGAGTTCTCCTCGGGGCCGAGGACGACCGCGTACGAGTGCGGGTTGCTCGGGTCGCGGCGCGGCTCAAGCGGGCGGTCCAGGCGGACCGCGACGCGCATCATCGTGGTGAAGGTGGACGCCTCGATGAACGGCCGCTCGTCGTCGGGGAGTTCGGGGTAGACGCCGGGGATCTCCGGGGACGGCGCGGTGAGCACCGCGGCGCGCGCCGTCAGGTCGGTGCCGTCGGCGAAGTGGATGCGCACCACGTCGCCCTCGCGCACCACCCGCTCCACCGCGCGCGACAGGTGCACCTTGACCCGGGTGGCCAGGGTGCGGGCCATGGTGTCCTGGCCGTCGCGGTAGGTCTGCCAGCGGAAGATGCCCTTGGTGCCCTGCATGATCGCGAGCAGCGGCGCCACCGCGCTCTCCTCCGGCTGCCAGCCGAAGGCGGTGTGGGCGATCGGCGCCAGGCTGCGGTCGACCATCTCCCGGCCGTAGCGCTCCCCGAACTCGGCGAGCGTCATGGTCCCGTACTTCGAGTTCTCCGGCCAGTCCGGGTCGACCTGGCCCGAGGGGCGCATGCCGCCGAGCATCGAGCGGAAGGACTGCACGCGCCCGGCCACCGACATGCCGGCGCCGAGCACCATGCCCTTGGGGTGGCCCACCCACGGGTGGTTGCGGCCGTGCTCCCACAGCCCGACCGGGTGCTGGATCTGGTGGATCTGGTTGCCCTGGTCAAGGCCGAGTTCCTTGATGAACTCCCAGGTGGCCGGGTAGCCGTAGGGGGAGATCGTCTCCGCGCCGCGGTCGGTGGTGTATCCGTCGACGCGGCTGGAGCGCATCCGCCCGCCGGGCGCGTCCTCGGACTCGAACACCTCCACCCGGTGGCCCTCTTGCGTCAGCCGGTACGCGGTGGTCAGCCCGGCTATGCCGGCGCCGATCACCGCTATGTCGATGTCAGCCACTCCTGCTCCTCATACGCGTTGCTTCCCCGGTGCGGCCCCGTGGCGCGGGGCGGCTGGCCCCGGCCGGGCGGGCCGCACCGGCGGATCATGGTTCGTTGTCGGTCGGGCGCCCCGGGGGGGGGGGGCCGCGGGCGGGGCCCCCCCCCCGCCCCCGCGAGGGGGCCACCGCGCTGCGCCGCCACCCCGCCGACGACCGCACGCTGGCCGACTGGGGCCGCACGGTCGACACCAGCGCCCGCACCCTGGCCCGGGCCTTCGTCGCCGACACGGGGCTGCCGTTCGGTCAGTGGCGGGCCCGGCTCCGCCTCCAGGCAGCGCTGCCCCTGCTGGCCGCCGGCGCCCCGGTCACCACCGCGGCCCGCCGCGTGGGCTACGCCTCCACCAGCGCCTTCGTCGCCGCCTTCCGACGCACGGTGGGCGTGCCGCCGCGCAGTTACTTCGGCCAGCCGGGGGTGGGGCGGGGGCGGTGAGGGCGCGGGTGCCCCCGCGGGCTTCCGGTGAGGACGGTGATCGCGCGAACGCCTCCGCCGGCTCCCGGCCAGGGCGGTGACCGCGGGGACGCCCTCCGCCCGCTCCTGGTTAAGGCTGTCCCGTATATCCGACGCCCCCAACGGGTGCGAGGTGAGACTGGGTTGGCCGGACGTTGCCGGAAGGCGGCACAGTCCAGTCGATTCTGATGCCGGAACCTGCCCTTCACGTCGAGTAGCCAGGTGGGTACCGTCGACAGGCAGTCTTCGACGGGAGAAGCCGGGTACATCGATCACGGCAACCGTCTGAGGCGATTGCGGGGGACGATGGGTTACGTGGTTGCGGTGCTGGCGGTCGTGACGTCGATTCTGGCCGCGGCCGTGACCGTGCTTGTACGTCGGGAGCGACGGCGCACACCGCTCAGTCCCGAAGCGCATCGGTTCGAAGCGGCGGCTACCCGGGGGCTGCGCGATGCGCGCCGCCAGGCCCGTGCTTCTCGGCACTTCGCCGACGGTAGCGGCGTCAGCGCTCTGCGGGACCGTGACTCTCGGTCACAGTGATCGGTCCATCGCTGCCAGCTTGCGGCACGCAGCGCCCTTGTCGTAGGGATCGCGCGGACGCGCCGCAAGCTCCAGCCAGGCGGCAACCACGGGGGTGCCCCGCGGGCTCCCGCCCAGAGCAATGACCACGCGGACGCCCCGCCAGCGCCCCACTCCCCGCTACCGCAGCCGCGCCTCGTCCGCCGCCGCCCGGCCCGAAGCCCAGCCGTGGGCGTCGCGGCCCTTGAGGCGGTGGGCGACGGTGTTCGGGAAAAGCCGGTCCGCGGTCTGCCCCACGCTCACCTGGCGGGCGGCCAGCACCGGCAGCGGGTCGGTGGTCCTGGCCCGCGCCGCCTCGTGCGCCGCCGCCCGCGCCGTGTCACGGGCCACCGACGTCAGCCGCTCCCTGATCCGGCTCGCATACGCGATCAGGAACGACTCCCTAAAGTCGCGGGTGCGCCGGGCCCGGCCGGTGGCGTGGTGCTGGTCGCCGGCGCGCCGCATCGCGGCCGTCGCCTGCACGAGCAGCGAGGTGTGCAGCAACTCCACCAGTTCCAGATCGGCCGGGTAGCCCACGACGGTGGAGAACGCGTACTCCGCCGTCCACACCGCGTGGCAGCCGTTCGCCTCCGCCACCGCGTCCAGGAGCAGCGCCTTCGCCGACTCGTACGGGCCCTCGACGCCGATCCGGCAGGCGTCGGGCCCGCCGTCCGCCGCGCCCGGGGCCGCGCCGGGCGCCGGGTCGGTCGCCGCGAGCAGCGCCTCGTCGATGCGGTGGCGGGCCATCAACTCCTGGGCCTTGGCCGAGAGCGCCTCGGCCTCCTCGGGGTACTCCGTCGACTCCGCCTTCGCCAGCAGCGCCCGGATGCGCTCCAGGAACCGCGGGTCGGCCGACCGCGGCGCCGGTCCCGCCGCCTCCCCCGCGGCGCCGGCGCCGGGGGTGCGCGGGCGCCCCGCGCCGGGGCCCCGCGGCGGGGCCCTCCGGG